>JAFHKH010000164.1 GCA_016937595.1 Pseudomonas cedrina subsp. fulgida
GGAATATCCTGCACCAGCGCGGCACGCATCTCGGTCGGCTTGCCTGCGTCCTTGATCTTCATGCGCAGGGTCAGGCGCCAGCCTTTGGTGTGTTCGTTGTAACGCACGCTGTTTTCAACGAGTTCAGCGTTGTCACCAACACTCACCTGGCTGCGCACCGGAGCGTCCGGCAGCAGTTTTTTCAGGGACGGGCCTTCGAAGTCCACCAGGTACGCGACGCTGCCATCCGGCTGACGGATCAGGTTGGACTGTTTGACGTCACCGGTGGAGCGCAGGGTTTGTTTGACCCAGGCACTGTCCGGCGAATGGAACGCTGCGTCATCCAGGGTCCAGTGCAGGCGGTAGGCCACGTCAAGCGGCTGGCCGACTTCCGGGAGTTTTTCCGGGCTCCAGAAGGCAACGATGTTGTCGTTGGTTTCATCGGCGGTCGGGATCTCGACGAGGTCGACGGAACCCTTGCCCCAGTCGCCTTCAGGCTCGATCCAGGCGCTTGGGCGCTTGTCGTAGTTGTCGTCCAGGTCTTCGTAGTGGCTGAAGTTGCGGCCACGTTGCAGCAGGCCGAAACCACGCGGGTTCTCGACGCTGAAGTTGCTGACCGACAGGTGTTTAGGGTTGTTCAGCGGACGCCAGATCCACTCTCCGTTGCCGGCATGGATCGACAGGCCGCTGGAATCGTGCAGCTCGCGACGGTAGTTGAGGACCTTGGACGGCTGGTTGGCGCCGAACAGGAACATGCTGGTCAGCGGGGCAACGCCCAGCTTGCTGACCTTGTCGCGCAGGAACATCTGGGATTTCACGTCGACGATGGTGTCGGTGCCCGGACGCAGGATCAGGCGATAAGCACCGGTGGCGCGCGGCGAGTCCAACAGGGCGAAGATCACCAGGTGCTTGTCACCCGGCTTTGGACGTTCGATCCAGAACTCGGTGAACCGCGGGAATTCTTCACCGGACGGCAGCGCGGTATCGATCGCCATGCCACGGGCGGACAGGCCATAGACCTGGTCCTTGCCCACGACGCGGAAATAGCTGGCGCCGAGCATGGTCATGATTTCGTCTTGCTTGTCGCCCTTGTTGATCGGGTACAGCACACGGAAACCGGCATAACCCAGCTGTTCGGTGGCCTTGGGATCAAACTTCACGTCGCCGAAATCGAAACGCGACGGGTCGTATTTGATTTCCTGGACGCTGTCGGCGGTCACTTCGTTGATTTTCACCGGCGTATCGAAATGCATACCCTGGTGATAGAAGGACAGCTTGAATGGCGTGTTCTGATCGGCCCACTCGGCTTTTTCGTTGCGGAAACGAATTTTCTGGTAGTCCGCGAATTTCATTTCGCGGAATTCGTTCGGCAGATTGCTGCGCGGAGCTTCGTATTTCTGCCCGGCCAGCTCTTTTGCCTTGGCCGACACATCATCCAGACTGAATGCCCACAGTTGACCCGCGCCGAACAGGCAAAACAGGGCAGAGCCCGTCACCAGTGCGTTTCGTAACCGTTTGGCTGACAATTTTGGTGCATTACAGGGACTAACAATCACGAGCAACCCTCGCCGAAAACAGATCAAAAAACCAACGGCCAGCTATCTATATGCCAGGTTGGCGAGCATTGTTCCGACTCTTGCGGGGCAAAATGATTCCCCATCGGTTGTCGGACAAGTCTCTACCTAAGTCAAAAATGGACCAAACAACGCTGATCACCGTAGCGCGCGATTATCTAGTAGCCCGCGAAACAACGCATCAGGGATAACGAAGTATTTGTAGCGAAACCCTGCGTTTTTAGGCATTTAAAGTCGTTTTCATCACATTCACGTCTGTAGGAGGAAGGTGACAGGCCCGTCATTGACCAAATGCACCTGCATGTCGGCGCCAAAACGCCCCGACGCCACCTTGCCATGCAATTGTTGCGCTTGTAACAGCAAGTGATCAAAAAGCGCCGCGCCCAGGGCCGGCGGGGCCGCTGTGGAGAAGCTCGGCCGCAACCCGCTCTTGGTGTCCGCCGCCAGGGTGAACTGCGATACCAGCAACAAACCGCCGTCAATGTCCTTCAACGACAGGTTCATCTTGCCTTCGCCGTCGCTGAACACCCGATAGTTCAACAGCTTGTGCAACAATTTGTCGGCGCTCTGGGGCGTATCCGAAGGCTCCACGGCCACCAGCACCAGCAACCCCTGGTCGACCGCCCCGACGACTTCCCCCGCCACCTCGACCCGGGCGCCAAGAACCCGTTGCAACAGACCCTTCATGCTTCTTCAGGTGGAAGGTCAAGCAAACGACGGGCCATCTCGCTGGTCGCCCGCACCAAGGCATCGGTGATGCCGGGTTCGGACGCCGCATGGCCGGCTTCGCGAATCACCTGCAGCTCGCTGTTGGGCCAGGCCTGGTGCAGTTCCCAGGCATTATCCAGCGGGCAGATCATATCGTAGCGCCCATGAATGATGACGCCAGGCAGATGGGCAATCTTGTGCATGTCGCGAATCAGTTGGTTGGGCTCCAGAAACGAGTTGTTGGTGAAGTAGTGGCACTCGATCCGCGCGATGGACAGGGCGCGCTGCGGCTCGGAAAAGCGCTCCACGTGCTGTGGGCTCGGGCACAGGCCGAGCATGCGCCCTTCCCAGCCCGACCAGGCCTTGGCCGCGTGCATCTGGGCGATCTGGTCGTTGCCGGTGAGCCGCTTGTGGTAGGCCGCGATCATGTCGTGGCGCTCTTCCACGGGAATTGGCGCCAGGTAGTCCTGCCAGTAATCCGGGAACAGACGGCTCGCACCGGCCTGGTAGAACCATTCGATATCCTGCGGGCGCGCCAGGAAAATGCCGCGCACGATCAGGCCGTGTACACGCTCCGGGTGGGTTTGCGCGTAGGCCAGCGCCAGGGTCGAGCCCCAGGAACCGCCGAACAGTACCCATTTGTCGATGCCCAGGTGTTCGCGGATGCGCTCAAGGTCGGCGACCAAATCCCAGGTGGTGTTGTTTTCCAGGCTGGCGCGGGGGGTGGAGCGCCCGCAACCGCGCTGGTCGAACGTGACGATGTGGTAGAGGTTCGGGTCGAAATAGCAGCGGCTCTGTGCATCGCAGCCGGCGCCAGGGCCACCATGGATGAACACGACGGGCAAGCCTTCGGGGGAGCCACTTTCATCGACGTACAGCGTGTGGGTGTCATCGACAGCCAGATCATGCCGGGCGTAGGGTTTGATCTGCGGGAACCAAGTCTGCATTGCGCGCTCCGTAGGGGGTCGGGTTCATCCCTGGGGGGACGTCTTTTATTCTGCCGTCTGGCACTATAAACCCGAATTGTGCAATGAGCATGTCCTAGAGCACTTAGACCTGTGTCAGCGCTTCACTCCCCAGGTAATTCAACAGGTCTTCGTAGAGCCGGTCCACCTCTGGCACGTGGCGCCGTGCGCGCAGGCAGCCGTGGACCAGGCCCTTGCCGGAATGCAGCACGGTGGCCACGCCGGCGGCTTGCAGGCGTTCGGCGTAGAGCCTGCCGTCGTCGCGCAGCGGGTCGAATTGGGCCACGGCGATGAAGGCCTTGGGCAAGCCGCTGACATCTTCGGCCAGCAGTGGCATGGCGTAGGGCGACGGCTCGCCGCTACCCGACAGGTACAGCGCCAGGTAAGCGTCGCTGTCAGCGCTGCTGAGCAATGGCGCGTCCCGGCAGTCACGCCGCGACGGCAAATCGCAGCGGCCGCCCAACGCCGGATAGATCAAGACCTGTGCCCTGGGCAGCGGTTGCCCGTCGTCCCGCAAACCCAGGCACAACGCCGCCGCCAGATTACCGCCCGCGCTGTCGCCGATCACCACCATGCGCTGCACGTCGATGACATGCGGCCCCTGCCCCGCCTGGAGGGCCTGCCACACAGCGCGACAATCCTGATAGGCGGCCGGGAATGGGTGTTCGGGCGCCAGCCGGTAATCAATGGCGATCACCAGCACCTGCAGCGCCGTGGCCAGCTCGAAACAGATGAAGTCATGGGAATCCAGGCCGCCAACGACCCAGCCGCCGCCGTGCATATAAAGGAGGCACGGCCATCCCTCTGCCGGGGCCGGGGACTCTGGGAGATAACTTCGCACGCCGACGCCGGCGAGGGAGAAGTCAGATACACGCAAGGCCTCAGGCATGGACGGGGTGAACGCCTGGCACATGCGGTTGTAGTTCTGACGCAGGCCGGCCAACGAGGCGTCATCGCGGGTGAAGGACTCGGTTTGGGCGACGAAGGCCGCAAGTTGCGCAGAAATCGGGTACATGCACGAATCTCCTGAGCGCTGGGATTCAATGTGGGAGCTGGCTTGCCTGCGATAGCGGCCTTTCAGCAACATTTCCGGTGACTGGCCCACCGCCATCGCGGGCAAGCCCGGCTCCCACAGGTATCCAGTGTTGTTCTGGCTGGAACGTTCGGCTCAGAGTTCGAGGCTGGCCTGCACGGCTGCCATGCCGTCCTCGCCGTTGAACGCCTTGACGCCTTTGAGCCAGCGCTGCAAATCCTCGGGATGATCGCGCAGCCATTGCCTGGCCACGTCCTGGGGCGATTCGCGCTCCATGATCGGCACCATCAACTGGCTTTCCTGGGCGGCGGTGAAGGTGAGGTTTTCGAGCAGGCGGTTGGCATTGGGGCAGCGCTCGGCAAAGTCCGGCGCGGTGACGGTGGAGACAGTGGCCCGGCCTTCGTCGGGGCCGAACACGCCTTCACTGCCGGTCAGGTAGGCCATTTTCATGTTGATGTTCATCGGGTGCGGCGTCCAGCCAACGAACACCACGAACGCCTTGCGGTTCACTGCACGCTGCACAGCGGCCAGCATCCCCGCTTCACCGGAGGCCACCAACTTGAAGCCGCCAAGGCCGAAGCGGTTGGTATCGATCATGTTCTGGATATCGGTGTTGGCGCCGCTGCCGGGCTCGATGCCATAGAGCTTGGCGCCCAATTTGTCCTTGAAACGGGCGATGTCGGCAAAGGTCTTCAGGCCGGCATCGGCCACGTACTGCGGCACGGCCAGGGTAGCCTGGGCGTCGGCGAGGCTGGGGGTTTCGAGCACCTTGAGCTGCTTGGCCGCCAGGAACGGCGCGATGTTGTTGTCCATCGCCGGTTTCCAGTAGCCGAGGAAGATATCCAGGCGCTTGTCGCGGATGCCGGCAAAGATGATTTGCTGCACGGCGCTGGTCTGTTTGCTGTTGTACCCCAGGCCATTGAGCAGCACGTCGGCCATGCCGGAAGTGGCGACTACGTCAGTCCAGCTGACCACGCCCATGCGGATGTTCTTGCAGGAAGCCGGTTCGGCAGCCATGGCTTGGGCACTGAGCAGTGCGGCACCGGTGAGGGTCAACAACAGTTTTTTCATGGATGGGGGCTCACTCGGCGGTTTTTAGTTAACAACCTTACCCAGTGAGGCCTTGGGCAACACGAACTGTGGCGACCGGCAGTTGCACTGCGGCGACTGTGAGGCCGCCATCGCAGGCAAGCCAGCTCCCACATTTGGACCGCATTCTCATGACCGAGCGCGGTCAAGTGTGGGAGCGGGCTTGCTCGCGAAAGCTATTGCAGCAGCACCGACAATTACCGATAGTGCTTCTGCCCCCAGGCCAGCAACCCTTCCAGCAACTGCTGCAACACCGCCCGCGTCGGCTCGGCCAGATCCGGGCGATAGCGAAATGGCTCAATCTCTTCCATGTAGGTGCTCTGGCACAACTCCAGTTGCACCGCGTGGATATCCTGCGCCGGATCACCATAGTGCCGGGTGATATGGCCGCCCTTGAAGCGCCCGTTCAGCACATGGGTGTACCGCGGGTGCGCGGCGCAGATGGCTTGCAACTGGCTGGCCAGTTCAGGATCACACGCCGCACCATTAAAGGTGCCGAGGTTGAAGTCCGGCAGCTTGCCGTCGAACAGGTGCGGGATCACCGAGCGGATCGAGTGCGCATCGAACAGCAGCGCATACCCGAACTCGGCCTTGAGGCGCGCGAGTTCTTCCTGCAGCGTGCGGTGATACGGGCCCCAGATCTTCTGCAGGTAACCGGCGCGTTCGGTCTCGCTCGGCGTCTGCCCCTCACGAAACAGCGGCACGCCATCGAACAGCGTCTCCGGGTAGAGGCCGGTGGTGGCGCCGGCGTAGAGCGGCGTGTTATCGGACGGCCGGTTCAGGTCGATGACAAACCGCGAGTACTCCGCCGCCAGGGTGCTGGCGCCCAGCGTTTCGGCAAAGTCATACAATGTAGGGATGTGCCAGTCGGTATCGGGCAGGCTTTGCGCCTCGGCGATCAACCCGGCCTCGACCGCAGGCGTAAGGCGCAGGCCGGCATGGGGCATGCTGATCAGCAGCGGCACGCGGCCTTGTTTGAAGTTCAGGACCTTGTCCACAACCGTCTCCTTATTCACAGGCAGTTTAAACAGTGACGTCGACGCCGTGGCGCACAACGCGTTTATCCAGCTCGCCACCCAGCCAGTAAGCCAGGTCGGCGGGGCGATCAATCTGCCAGGCCACGAAATCGGCGACCTTGCCCGCTTCCAGGGAGCCATGGGTGTCGCCCATGCCCAGTGCGGTCGCCGCATGTTGCGTGGCGCCGGCCAGGGCTTCTTCCGGGGTCATGCGAAACAGGGTGCAGGCCATGTTGAGCATCAGGCGCACCGACAAGGCCGGCGAGGTGCCGGGGTTGAGGTCGCTGGCAATGGCGATCTTCACACCGTGCTTGCGCAGGGCGTCCATCGGCGGCAACTGGGTTTCGCGCAGGAAGTAGAACGCGCCCGGCAGCAACACCGCGACGGTGCCAGCGGCGGCCATGGCGATGGCGTCCGCTTCGGTCATGAATTCCAGGTGATCGGCCGACAACGCATGGTACCGCGCGGCCAGGCTGGAACCGTGCAACGACGAAAGTTGCTCGGCGTGCAGCTTCACCGGCAGGCCCAGCCGCTGGGCGACCTTGAACACGCGCTCCACCTGCTCGGTGGAAAACGCCAGGTATTCGCAGAACGCGTCCACCGCGTCCACCAGCCCTTCTGCCGCCAGTGCGGGCAGCATCTCGGCGCAAATGTGGTCGATGTAATCGTCGGCGCGGTCCTTGTACTCCGGCGGTAAGGCGTGGGCCGCCAGGCACGTGGCGCGCACGCTGACCGGCAGTGCCTCGCCGAGACGCCGCGCCACCCGCAGCATTTTGCGCTCATTGACCAGGTCCAGGCCGTAGCCGGATTTGATCTCCACGGTGGTAACGCCATCGCGCAACAGACTGCGCAGGCGCTTTTCAGCACTGACGAACAGCTCATCTTCAGTCGCGGCGCGGGTTGCACGCACGGTGCTGGCGATACCGCCGCCCTTGGCCGCGATCTCGGCATAACTGACGCCTTCGAGACGCTGTTCGAATTCGCCGCTGCGGTTACCGCCAAACACCGTGTGCGTGTGGCAGTCGATCAGCCCGGGGGTGACCCACGCGCCTTGCAGGTCATGCACCTGGGCGTAATCCGCCGTGGGTACCTGGCTGCGCGGGCCGATCCACTCGATGAGCGAACCGGCAGTCACCATGGCGGCATCCTCGATGATCGAGTAGTTGCCCTGGGCCATGGTTGCGACGTGACAGTGTTGCCAAAGGGTTTTCATGGACGTCTCCTCGGCTACAGGCTCGGCAGCAACGTGGCCGGCACCAGCTCATTCAGGCAGCGGCTGGCAAGCAGTTCGGTTGCCGCGATGATGTCCGGGGCGAAGAAGCGGTCCTTCTCGTAGAACGCCACTTTGTCGCGCAGGATGACGCGGGCTGTTTCAAGTGCGGGCGAGGTCTTCAGGCCTTCGCGCAGGTCCAGGCCCTGGCAGGCGGCCAACCATTCAACCGCCAGCACGCCACGGGTGTTCTCGGCCATTTCCCACAAGCGCTTGCCGGCCGCCGGGGCCATGGACACATGGTCTTCCTGGTTGGCCGACGTCGGCAGGCTGTCGACGCTATGGGGATGGGCCAGCGCCTTGTTTTCGCTGGCAAGCGCGGCGGCCGTCACCTGGGCGATCATGAACCCGGAGTTGACCCCGCCATTGCCGACCAGGAACGGCGGCAGTTGCGACATGTGCTTGTCCATCATCAGCGAGATACGCCGCTCGCTCAGCGAGCCGATTTCAGCGATTGCCAACGCCATATTATCGGCGGCCATGGCCACCGGTTCGGCGTGGAAGTTGCCGCCCGAGATCACGTCGCCCTCGGCGGCAAATACCAGCGGGTTGTCCGACACGGCGTTGGCTTCCACCACCAGCACCTCGGCGGCCTGGCGGAACTGGGTCAGGCAGGCACCCATGACCTGGGGTTGGCAGCGCAGGGAGTACGGGTCCTGCACCTTGTCGCAATTCTGGTGCGATTGGGAAACCTGACTGCTTTCGCCGAGCAGGTCGCGATAG
>JAFHKH010000165.1 GCA_016937595.1 Pseudomonas cedrina subsp. fulgida
TGGCGATATTGCCGGCGCAACGCAACAGGTAGGTGCTGAGTTCTTCGACCTGCACCAACGGCCGGCGCCAGAAGCGCAGGAACAGGTCCTGCACCAGGTCGGCCGCCGTGGCGCGGCAGCCCACGCGGCGATTCACCAGGGCTTCCATTTGCGAGCGCTGGGACAAGAACACCTGCAGGAAATGCGCACGCCCACCTGCCGCGTCAGTGTGCTGGCGTCTTGGGGTTCGGGTGGAGTGCTGATCATCATCGCTGGGCTCAGAGGGTGGCGAAGGCCGCAACGGGACTGGCCAGCAGGCCGACGCCCGCCAGGATCAACGCCAGCCTTGGCCGATACGGCAGCAACAGCACCAGCAGCAATGCGCTGAGCATCAATACGGCGCACCACTGCACCAAGCCCGGGCCCCAACCGGCAACGGCGACTGCCGGCCAGATCGCCACCGCCAGCAGCAACCACCCCAGCACACGCAAGCCCAGGCGCCGGCGCGGCGACAGTTTGCTGTGCAACAGCTCGCCATGGTGCCGGTCGGTAGACAGGCACAGTGCCACGAAGCCGGCATAGCACATCAACAAGGCGAGGAGCATTCAGTTCACTCCCTGCTTGAGCGCCAACGGACGCGCGCGTTCAGCCTTGGCGTGCGGCGCGGTGCGACGCTGCATCTTCCAGGCGGCCCAGGCGAGGAACACGCCGCTGGCCAGGCAGGTCAGGTCGAAGCCGGCCATGGCCCAGTCGCCGCTCGCCAGTGAAACACCCAAGTGATGCGAGGTGGTCAGTGCATTGAGCAAAGGAATGGCGATAAACAGCAGCGCGCCCATCCTCAGTTGCTCAACCCAAGCCTGGCGGCCGCCTCGCAAAACGGCGTGCAACAGGCTCAGGCCCCAGGCGATAAAGAAGCTCTGCACTTCCCAGCCGGAACGTTCGGCGAAACTTACCGGCAACAAACGGTTGGCCCAGAAAAACGCCGCAATGGCGATCATCAGCCCTGACATGCTGGCGATATTCAGCACTTCCACCAACCGCAACTCAAATGGCATCGCTGCGGCTTTAACGTGCTTGAGCTGGCGTTTGCCGAGCCAGATCACCAGCCCGGTGCCGATCATCGCCGTGCCCGCCAGGCCGCAGATAAAGTACAACCAGCGCAACACCGGACCGGCGAAATGGCCCATGTGCAAGCCGTAGAAACTGCCGCCGATCACCGCCGGCAACGATGGCTCGCCACTGACCCGCAGCAGCTCGCCCGTATTGCCGTTGAAGGACACCATACTGCCGAAGTCGTGCACCACACTGTCGGAACCGGCGCGGAACACATTGACCGAGGCGTTCACATCACCCGGGTTATTCACCGCCAGCCGCCCGACGTGACCGCCCGCCCAGTGCGCGCGCGCCTGTTCGTACAGCGGCACCAGCGGCTTCAATTGCCCAGGCTGCCCCAGCGCCGGCGCGTTGTCGGTGGCCGGGAACACCTCGCTGAAGAAGGCGCGGGTGTCGTTGCCGTACGAGGCCAGGATCGGCGCCGGCATCACCATACTCATGAAAATTACCAGGCTGCTGTAGGTGATCATCAAGTGAAAGGGCAACACCAGCACGCCCACCGCGTTATGCCCGTCGAGCCACGAACGCTGGCCCTTGCGCGGGCGGAAAGTGAAGAAGTCCTTGAAGATTTTCTTGTGGGTGATGATCCCGCTGATCAACGCGACAAACATCACCATCGCCGCGATGGTCGACAGCCAGCGGCCCCAGGGATGCGGCATTTGCAGCTGGAAGTGGAAACGATAGAAAAATTCGCCGCCCATGCTTTCACGGGCCTGCACGGCCTGGCCGGTAACCGGGTCGAGGGTTTTCTGGACGAAGTTGCCGCGTTTGCCAGGATCGATCTTGTCTTGCCACATCACCGACAGGCCGGGGTCGCGGCTGTCCGGCAGGGTGATAAACCAGCGCGCGGCCGTGGGCGCTACCTGCTGCAAATAGGTTTGGGCCACGGTCAGGCTGCGCGCATCGTCCAGGGGATGGGCCTGCACTTCCGGCTGCATCCAATGGCTGATTTCATCCTTGAAATACGCCAGGGTGCCCGTCAGGAAAATCGCGAACAGCAGCCAGCCGAAGATCAACCCGGCCCAGGTATGCAACCAGGCCATGGCCTGACGAAAGCCGTCCTTCATGTGCGCGCCATCCAAAAACCCAGCCCCGCCAGCGTGGCGAATGCCGCGCTCGGCAGCATTACACCAAACCAGGCGCGTACGGCGCTGCGGCAGGCGAAACACCAGAGCACGGCCAATAGATAGAACACGAATGAACTCATCATCCCGGTGATCACGGCGTCGGCGCGGGAAGTGGGCATCCACAGCGCCAGGCAGATACTGGCCAGGGAAGCCATCAGGTAACCACCGATGACGGCAGCCAGCACGCGCGAAGTAACGGCGAGGCGATAGGAGACAGGCAATGAGGTTTTGCTTTTCATGCAGGAGGCGCCGGGTTCGTCAGCGCACAATATTAATGATAAATATTCTCATAAGCAAAACAGAACGGATGAATCACCTGCGCCAGCTTATGCGATGCACGATGGCCCTAGGTCTCTACACACTTTAGAGACTGGCGAATTCTCCTGTGGCGAGCGGGCTCGTCCCGCGTTGGGCGGCGAAGCAGCCCCAGTAAAAGCAGAATGCGGTGTTTCAGACACTCCGTGGAGGCTGGTTTTGGGGCCGCTTCGCAACCCAACGCGGGAC
>JAFHKH010000166.1 GCA_016937595.1 Pseudomonas cedrina subsp. fulgida
CAGGGCCGGAATGCCAAGGGCACGGGCGACGATGGCACTGTGGGCGGTCGCGCGCCACGGGCGGTGAGGATGCCGGCGACACGCGCGGGGTCCAGCCGCGCAACGTCGGACGGGCCGACTTCGTCCATGACCAGGATGTAAGGCTCGCCGGGTTCCGGGGCGGTTTCGACGCCGCACAGTTGCGCCAGTACTCGGCGGCCGATGTCACGCAGGTCGGCGGCGCGCTCGGCGAGCAAGGCGTCCTGCAGCGACTCCTGCTGCTTGGCGGCCGCTTCGATCACGCTCATCCACGCGGCCTCGGCGCTCTCGCCCTGCTTGAGGCGGGTGTCGACTTCATCGGTGAGTTCCGGGTCGTCGAGCATTTCCTGGTGGGTGATGAAAATCTCGCGAATGGCCTTGGCTTGGCTGCGTTCGATCAAGCTCTGGATATCGCTGCGCACATCGGCCAGGGCGCTGTGCAGTCGCTGGCGCTCAATGGCCGAGGACTCGCCGCGCAGCGGGTAATCGATGACGTGCTGAACCTGGATATGCGCGGGGCCTATGGCAATGCCCGGCGCGGCGGCAATGGCCTGGACCTGGCTGCCGGCCTGCGGCGCGCTGAGCAGGCTCGATATCGAGCACTGCGGGCTGACGCTCACGGTCGGCAGCGGCTCGACGTCTTCACCGAGGCCGCTTGCACCGCGGCCAGCAACGCGGGCAGTGCGTCATCGGCAATCGTCGGCTCGGCGACAAACTCCAGCACCTGGCCGCGCCGCGCGCCGAGGCTCAGCAGCTTGCTCAGGCTTTTGACCGACACCGCGCCCACCGGGCCATCGACGAGGCGCACGCGGATATCGCCGTCAAAGCTTTTCGCCAATTGCGCGAGGATTTTCGCCGGGCGCGCATGCAGGCCGTGGGCGTTGGCCAGGGTGATGCGCGCGCTGGGCCAGTCCGGCGGCAGTTCACCGCCCAGCACTTCGAGCACCGCGCGGCTGCTGGTGGCGCGGCCGAGTTCCTGGCCGCGACCTTCAATCAGCAAGGCGCACAGGCGTTCAAGCAGGGTCTGGTGGGCCTCGCCGAGGCTGGCCAGGCAGAACAGGCCATTGAGCGGCTGGCCAAGGTAGCGCATGGGTTTGTCCGGGGTGACAAACGCCAGGCCCGGACGTTTGACCGTTTGCTCGCTGTGCAACCACCACAGGCCATCGCCCAGGGGCAGCGCGTCGACCTGCTGCAAGACAGCGGCGAACCCGTTGCTCACACAGTCGGCCTGGCGCAACAACCGTGCGCCGCGCCACACCAACTCTTCGAAGTCATCGGCGGACACGCCCAGGCTGATCATCTGCGCATCCAGCGCCAGTTCCTGCGGCGCGCCCTGCAGCAATTTCAGCAGGGCTTCGGCCGTTCCGGCACGCCGCAGCGCCTGGCCCAGGTCGGTTTCGCCGAGGGCACGGGTGAGCAGTTGCAGCAGGCGCAGGTGTTCGTCGGATTTGGCGGCAATGCCGATGGCCAGGTACACGATCTGGCCGTCGCCCCAGTCCACCCCTTCGGGGAACTGCAACAGGCGCACGCCGGTGGAAAATACCTGGTCGCGGGTTTCGGGAGTGCCGTGGGGAATGGCGATACCCTGGCCGAGAAAGGTCGAGCCTTGGGCTTCACGGGCTTGCAAACCACTCAGGTAACCCTCGGCCACCAGGCCGTCGGCCACCAGTTTTTCAGCGAGCAGGTGCAAGGCTGCAGATTTGTCCACAGCCACCTGGCCCATGGAAATCTGCTCTACAGTGAGCTCAAGCATGCCGTTCTCCTAGTTAGTGCGGTCGTGCACTAGGTATTGTTTTAAACAAACAGTGTAAGGGGCGTTCAAAATAATTGACTGAGCAGTCGATGGGCAGTAGCTACTCAGTCGCGAACGTCGTAAAAATACGCTGGCTGAAACGTTTAATCTAGATTTTATGGAAGACTACGCGTTAATTGCGCATCCTTGAAGAACCACTCGGCGATTGAGCCAGGGCATGGGTCAGGTACAGGAATCGGTTACGATCGGACAAAATGTCGGGGCGAGCGCCATAAAACAAGGAAATCCCGGTTTGAAACTCAGTGATATCGCACGCCTGGCCGGTGTGTCCGTGACCACCGCCAGCTACGTCATCAACGGCAAGGCCGAACAGCAACGCATCAGCAATGCCACCGTCGAACGGGTGCGCGCTGTGGTCGAAGCCCATGGCTTTACCCCCAATCCCCAGGCCGCCGGGCTGCGCAGTCGGCATACGCGCACCTTGGGGTTTATCCTGCCCGACCTGGAAAACCCCAGTTACGCACGCATCGCCAAGCTTTTGGAGCAAGGCGCACGGGCGCGTGGCTATCAGTTGCTGATCGCAAGCTCGGATGACGACGCCGACAGCGAGCGCCAATTGCTGAAACTGTTCCGCGCCCGGCGCTGCGATGCGTTGTTTGTCGCCAGCTGCCTGCCGGCCAGTGATGACAGTTATCGCGAACTGCAAGCCAAGGGCTTGCCGGTAATCGCCATCGACCGGGTGATGGCATCGGATCAATTCTGCTCGGTGGTCAGCGACGACCGCCAGGCTTGCCAGCAATTGACCAGCAGCCTGCTGCAACCGCTGCCCAGGCAGATCGTGCTGATCGGCGCACGGCCCGAGCTGAGCATCAGCCAGGCGCGTGCCGCCGGTTTCCGTGAAGCCCTCGACGGTTTCACGGGCGAGGTGATCGTCGAGCACGGCGAAGCCTTCAGCCGCGACTGCGGCCGACAGTTGATGGAGCAGCTCCTGCATCAATTGGGGCATTTGCCTGATGCGCTGGTTACTACCTCCTACGTGCTGTTGCAGGGCGTATTCGATGCGCTGCATGACTTCCCGCTCAAGTCGCGCCCGCTGCGCCTGGGCACCTTTGGTGATACCCAGTTGCTGGATTTCCTGCCGCTGCCGGTCAACGCCATGGCCCAGCAACATCAGCTGATCGCCGATACCGCGCTGCGCCTGGCGCTGGCCGCTATCGAAGAACAACAGTACCAACCCGGCGTACACGCCATCGGCCGCACATTCAAACAGCGGATTCACGAGGCCTGAGCGTGGAGCTGATCGACACCCACACCCACCTGGACTTCGCCGATTTCGACAGCGACCGCCGGGAGGTTCTCGCCCACAGCCGAACGTTGGGCGTGCAGCGCATGGTGGTGCTGGGGGTGTACCAACAGAATTGGCAGCGGCTGTGGGACCTGGTGCAGGCGGACGAGGGATTGTTCGCCGCCTTTGGCCTGCACCCGGTGTACCTCGATGAGCATCGTCCCGCTGACCTGGATGAACTGGGCGACTGGCTGACTCGCCTGCACGGCCATCGGCAACTCTGCGCGGTCGGTGAAATTGGCCTGGATTACTTTCTCGAACAGTTGGACCGCGAACGCCAGCAAAGCCTGTTTGAAGCCCAGCTCAAGCTGGCGGTGGGTTCCAGCTGCCGGCGTTGCTGCATGTACGGCGCAGCCACGCGGCTGTGATCGCGACCCTCAAGCGCATTCGCCTGCCGCGCGGCGGCATCATTCATGCGTTTGCCGGCAGCGCGAAGAAGCGCGCGAGTACATCAAGCTCGGTTTCAAACTGGGCCTGGGCGGCGCCGCCACTTGGCCTCAGGCGCTGCGCATGCACAGGGTGCTGGCACAGCTGCCGCTCGACGCGGTGGTACTGGAGACCGACTCACCCGATATGGCGCCGGCCATGTACCCAGGCCAACGCAACAGCCCCGAGCATCTGCCGGCGATCTGCACCGCGCTGGCCGAACGCATGGGCATCAGCCCGTCAACGCTGGCTGAGGCGAGCACGCGCAACGCCTGCGCGCTGTTCAATTGGTAATGCCGGCGTGAGCGCCACCGCTTGCGCTATACGCGAAATGCACCGATCAATTGCTTCAACTCGATCACCTGCACCGACAGTTGCCGGCTCGCCGCCTCGGTCTGCTGCGCGCCTTCAGCCGCATGCTCACCGGCACGATTGATCGCGACGATATTCTGGTCGATGTCGTGGGCGACGGCGGTTTGTTGCTCCACCGCGGCAGCAATCTGCTGGTTCTGATCGACGATCATGCCTACGGCACCGAGGATGTTTTCCAGGGCTTGCTGAACCTTTTCTGACTGCCCCACGGTGCCATTCGCCATCTCATGGCTGCTGCCCATGGCCTTCACCGCCGCGGCCACGCCGCCGTGCAAGCGGCTGATCATCTGCTCGATTTCCTCTGTAGAGTCCTGGGTGCGCCGGGCCAGGGTCCGCACCTCATCGGCGACCACCGCAAACCCACGGCCCTGCTCCCCCGCCCGCGCCGCCTCGATGGCGGCATTGAGTGCCAGCAGGTTGGTTTGCTCGGCAATGCTCTTGATCACTTCCAACACGCTGCTGATGGCCTGGCTGTCCGTGGCCAACTGGTTGATCACCCGCACCGATTGATCGATCTCCGATGCCAGCCGTGCAATGCTGCCTTGCTGGGATTGCACCAGGCCACGACCGCCGACGGTTTCGTCGTTGACACTACGGGCACTGCTGACCGCCGCCGCCGCGCTGCGTGCCACTTCCTGGGCAGTGGCCGACATCTGGTTCATGGCCGTGGCGACTTGCTCGATCTGCGTGCGCTGCCCGGATACCGCCTGGTTGCTCTGGGCCGAGACCGTTTCCACTTGGCCTGCCTGGCGCTCCACCTGGCTGACGGTGTGGCCGACACGTTCGATCAAATCATGGATCTTCGCCACGGTGCCGTTGAACACCTGGCCCAAGTCGCCCAACTCGTCGCGACTGTCCGCCACGAAGGTGACCGTCATGTCGCCGGCCGCCACCTTGTCCATCATGGCGCCCAAGCGGCGCAGCGTGGTGCGGGTGGACGCGTAGAAGCCCGCGTACAAATAGAAGATCAGCAAGAACACCGCCGTCAGCGCAGAAACCAGCACCACCATATGCGTGCGATTCTGCGCCAGACGTTGCTGCAATTGTTGTGCGAGAAATGCCAGGGTGGCGTCATCCAGTGCGTAGGTCTTGGCTATCAACTGGCTGACGTCGTCGTAGAACCCCTGCCACGGCGCATCCAGGGTTTGCGCCATCACCACCTGCTCTTCAAACAGCACACTGCCTTGCTTCAGGCTGGCGTTGCTGGCCGTGGCCAGGCTGTCGAGGGCGCTGAGCGCGGCGTTGCTGGAGCCCACGGCATCCTGCAACTTCAAGCCATACTCGGCCTGGAGTTTTTCCAATTGCTGCAACAGCTCATCAAAGCGCGTGCTGGCCGACGAATTGAGAAACCCCTGGCCAAGGGAATAGGCGCCCATCGCCCGACCTTCACCCAAGGTCTGGGTGACCTGCGGGGTGACGCTGGTGATCAATTCGCTGAGCTGGCGCAGATCGCCCTGCGGGTCGCGGCTCAAGCCGGATTGGCTGGCGATGATCTGGCTGAGTATTTGCGCCTTGTTGAGCAACTTGCCGATCAGCGCACTTTTGCTCAGTAGCGAGGTTTCCTGTTGCTGGGCCTTGAAGGCCGCGATCAACTCGTCGCGCTTGCCGTCAAACGCCGCCATTGGCTCGGGGTCGCCGGCCATGGCGCTGAGGCTTTGCAGGCGGCTCAGCACAGTGTTTTCCAATGCGTTGATCTGCGCTTCAAGGTCGCCGGCCTTGCCGGACTGCCAAGGGTGGCGTTGATTTGCACCTGGTTGTTCAGGGTTTCGAGGTCGCGACGCAGGGCCAGGCTGCTGCCGAGCAGGTCGAGGCTGTGCAATTCCACACGGGTGCCCTGGAATTCACGCCAGGATTCACGCACCAGATAAGCGTTGGTCGCCAGCATCGGCAGCAGGAACAGCACACTGATCAAGCTGAACTTCATGCCGAAACTCAGGCGATTCATCAGCGCGACGGCGGGATAGAGCAAGCTCTTCACAGGTGAACTCCCTTTTCCTTTATTTTTATTGAGGCACAGGGCGGCCGTTAGCCAGCATCTGTATAGCTCACTTTGAAGGGGAGTTTTGTAATTTAAGGTTAATGGGTTGAGGCTATGGCGGGGGAAGTTGTTCCGCCCTTGCGGCGGTTGCCTCTGAATGCAAGGAGATCCAAATGTGGGAGCGGCGGTGCGATGATTCGACTTGCTCGCTCCCACAGGTGAAATGCGGGTTGGCTCTAGGGCAAAACCGTCCAGATGGCAAACCCGGCATACCACAGTACCGCCGCGCGCAGCAGCAGTTCCCAAAGCCTGTCCAGGCTGTTGATGCCCTCGGGACCCAGCGCCGAGGGCGGAATTTCAGCGGCGGCCAAGCCGACCTTTTCCACCAGTTGGGCGGCGCTGATGTCCCAGTTCAGCAATTCGTGCAGCATCACACGGCCGACCGCGACGAAGTTGCCGACCAAGGCAAAACTGGCCGCCAGCAGGCGTACCGGCACCCAGTCAAATGCGTGGCGCAGTTGCCCGGCGCGCTCGGCCACCAGCGGGTTCTGGCTGTGTTCACTGGCCAAGGCAAGCAGGCGATAGGCCAGGGCCGCTACCGGGCCCAGCAGGAAGTACCAGAAAATGACCGCAAAAAAGCTCTGGTAGGCCTGCCACAACAGGTGGCCCTGGACACGCTCCAGCAATTGCTCGCCGTTGTCGGCGTTCAGGCTCAGGTCGCGTTCGGCCACATGCTCGGCGGCTTGCAGGTCACCACGGCGCCAGGCGTCGCGGAAGGGCCCAAGCCCGGCGAGCAGATCACCGCGGCCCAGGCTGTAGACTCACCACCAGCAGGTGCACCGGCAGCGCCAACAGCCCGTACGCCACTGGCTCCAGCACCAGCAACAGCAACGCCAGCAACGCCACCGGCAGCAGCACCAGCAACGCCAGAATCAGCCAGGGCCGCGTGCCCATGCGCGGGCTCGATTCCAGCTTGGCCAGTTCGCGCAACCAACCACCGTCACGCTGCAACCGCTGGCGCAGGGCCGAGAACTTCTCGATCCATACGGCCAGCACCAACACCAGGAAACTCATCGTGCGTGTCCTCCATCCTGCAGGGCGCTGCGAAAGCGCGTCCAATCAAAAGCCGGGCCGGGATCGGTCTTGCGTCCCGGGGCAATGTCGCTGTGACCACAAATGCGCTGGGCAGTGATGCCTGGGTAAGCCGCCAGCAGTTGGCGGGTCAGGTCGATCAGCGCCGCATATTGGGCGTCGGTGAACGGTTGATCATCAGTGCCTTCCAGTTCCACCCCCAGGGAGAAGTCATTGCAGGCTTCCCGACCTTCGTACTGCGAGACCCCGGCATGCCAGGCGCGGTCGAGACAGGACACAAACTGCGTCACCGCACCCTCGCGTTCAATCAGAAAATGCGCAGACACCCGTAGGTGGGCAATCCCTTCAAAGTAGGGATGTTCCGTGACATCCAAGCGATTCTGGAAAAACGCCTGCACCTTGCCGGTGGCGAACTGCGCCGGTGGCAGGCTGATGTTATGCACCACCAACAGTGAGATTTCGCCTGCGGGGCGCTCGTTGAAGTTGGGTGAAGGGCAATGACGGATGCCCTGGCACCAACCGCTGATGGGGTCCAACTGCATAGGGGGTCCTCGAACGAGACAACGTGTGACCAGTATGCCGCGTTCGACCCTCAGGTTGCGATCACTTGCCGCGATTGAGTTGACGCAGCTTGCCCATCACCGCGGCCAGCGCGCGCTCGAACAAGGGCCCGTCATCCACGGTTTGCAGTGCGCCATGCTTGAATGCCAACGCCAGTTGGCCGGCGCTCTTTTCCAGCACCTTGAGCCCCGTGCGGCGGGTAAAAATGTAAACGTTGGCCGGCGCCATGATCGCCGTCAGCTTGCACCGCAGTGCGTCGGCGTTGTCTTCCTGGAAGATCACCCAGCGACCGACCTTGAGCTGGTACACCTTGAGGAGGTCAGGGTCATCGTCCGGCAGGCTGATCGGGTCGGCTGGGGTCGCGCTCAGCACAAACGGCTGATTGACTTCGATCAACTCATCGCCCCCTTCAGGCGCCTGGATATGCAGGGCCTGCAGGCGCGAAAAGAATTCGCGGGTGCTGAAGGGGTCGAACGCGGCACTCGACAACCCGTCGCGCAGGGCCTTGAGCAAGCCTGGCAGTTGCTCCACCAGATGGCGCCCGGCTTCGGTGTCTTGCTGCAGGCTGACGCTCCAGATCAACTCGTCCATGGTGCGCAATCCCGCTTGCCATTGCACCGACTGCTCGCCGTGCTTGAGGCTGGCCAGCAACAGCACCTGGCTCCAGGCCTGTTGCAGGAACTGCACGACCGGACGCGGCAGGACCTTGCCCAGCAAGCGTTTATTCAGCACGTCAGCCACGCGCTGGCGCGCAGCTTCGGTGCGCACGCGCCCCGCTTCGGCATCGCGGGTGTGCTGTTCAAGCAGGTCACTGCGCCGCCGCTCATCGGCGGTGAATGCGCTGAACTCGCAAAGCAGTTGGGAAAATATCGCCGGGTCTTCGCCGAACTCATTGAGCAGGCGCTGCACCACTTGCTCGATGCGCAGGTACAAGGGGTCACCCTCGCTGCAGCCGATGGCCGCGGCGCGATCTCATTGAGCAGGCACCGCGCAGGGTGGCTGGTGCGACTGAAGAAACGTTTGTCGAGCAGCGCCACTTTCAGCAGCGGAATCTGCAGGCGACCGATCAAGGCCTTGAAGGCATCCGGCACCGCGCGGTCGTTGAGGATAAATTCGAACAGCAGCGCGACCAGGTTGATCACGTCTTCGTCGGCATCGTCCACCACCCGCGATTTGCCACTCTTGACGCTGACGCGGGTGAGCAACTGCTCAAGCTGGCTACGCAGGTCGAAATCGTCCTCGGCCTCAGGTTCCGGCACGTACTGCTGCAGGTGCGACAGCAGGCGCAACAGGTCACGGGTAGAAATGGGCAAAGGCTCGGCGCTGGCCTCCAGCGTCGGCGCAACGCTGCCGCGCACCGCCGCGAGCAACGCCTGGAGGGTGGCGAAGGCGGCCTGGTCATTTTCGCCGACGGCCTGATCGGCGGGCGGCAAGGTGTCCTCGCGCGGATACTCACGGGCCGTACGCGCCTCAAGGCGACGCGACGGCACGGCCTTGAGCTCAGGCAACACGCCAGTTGCGACCAGCAATTGATTGGCTTCGCCGTAGAGTTGGTCGGCGTCACTGAGCACGTATTTTTCAAAGAGCTTGAGCATGATCAGTTTGACGCGGATTTCCACCCCCAGGCTGCGCCCCGCTTGCAGGAAAAACTCACACAGCAGCGCGGGTCCCAGCGGGTTTTCGCGGTCATCCAGGCGGTTGCCCAGCACAGCGCTCAACCGTGCGGTGAGTTGCCCCAGGGCCAAGCCATCACGGTGACGCACCCGGCCCAGCATGGCCTCAAGCGCCACAGCTTTTTCCAGGTCATCCTTGGACCCGCCTGATGCCCCCTCATAGGAAACCACCGGCACCCATTGCGCCTCCCCCCGCCCCGCCTGACCCAGGCGGGCGAAGGCTTCAAACAGGCGCTCCATGAACGCGCGCTCGAAATTCTTGCGCTTGAGGCGCAGGTCGCGCATGGCCTCAAAAAAAATATGATGGTCGAGATTGTTGCGCGACTTGTCGGCCATTTCGAACAAGGTGTCGTCGGCATTATCGAACAGCTCTTGCAGCCCTTGCTGCAACTGTTGCGCCGCCTTGTCGCGAACGTGCAACACCACCACCGGCAGTCGGGCCAGCGGCGATGGCGTCGCGTGTGCCTTGTTGATCGGCACCACCTTTCCGTCATTGTGCATCCTGGCCTCCTGAAACGGCGGTATGGGTCTGAACGTCAAAGCTATGACGCCAATTGCAAGGCGCAAGATTATCTTGCAAATGTGACCGCTTGCGCCAGCAAACTCTGCCGTTGCACGGTAAATGAGTGGTGAGCCTGGGTTCGAACGCACACTGCCCCTATAATCGGCGCACTTTGTCTGTGGAGCCTGTTATGCCGAATCTCCGTCTTGCCGACCTCACCGCCGAAATCGAAGCCAACGTGCGCCGCGCACTGCTGGAAGACATCGGCAGCGGCGACATCACTGCGCAGTTGATCCCGGCCGAACGGCTGGCCACGGCCACTATCATTACCCGTGACGCAGCGGTGATCGCCGGTACCGCCTGGGTGGATGCGGTCTTCCGCCAGCTGGACCCACGCGTCGCCGTGCATTGGCAGGTGGCCGATGGCGATCGCGTCAGTCCCGACCAGGCGTTGTTCCACCTTGAAGGCCCCGCACGCTCGCTGCTCAGCGGCGAACGCAGCGCGCTGAACTTCCTGCAGTTGTTGTCCGGCGTCGCCACTCGCGCCCAATTCCTGGCCGATAGCGTCGCCGGCACCCAGGTCAAACTGCTGGATACCCGCAAGACCTTGCCGGGCCTGCGCCTGGCGCAGAAGTACGCCGTCACCTGCGGCGGTTGCCACAACCACCGTATCGGTTTGTATGACGCGT
>JAFHKH010000167.1 GCA_016937595.1 Pseudomonas cedrina subsp. fulgida
CGCATTCGCGGCAAGCCCGCTCCCACATTTGGACTGCATGCATTCAGATAGAACTTCCGCGCCGCGCCCTGCCTCATAACTAGCAAGCCCACCTCCCCCGGTCACCCCATGGATCTCGTCATCGCCCGGCCCGAAGGCCTCTACTGCCCCGCCGGTGATTTCTACATCGACCCCTGGCGTCCGGTTGAACGTTCAGTCATTACTCACGCCCACGGCGACCACGCCCGCACCGGCAACGAGCACTACCTCGCCGCCGCGCCGGGCGAAGGCATCCTGCGTTCGCGCCTGGGCCAGGACATCAACCTGCAAACCCTGGCCTACGGCGAGCCATTGGTTCATCACGGCGTCACCCTGAGTTTTCACCCGGCCGGGCATGTGCTCGGCTCGGCCCAGGTGCGCCTGGAATACAAGGGCGAAGTCTGGGTCGCGTCCGGCGACTACAAGGTCGAGCCCGACGGCACCTGCGCGCCGTTCGAACCGGTGCGTTGCCACACCTTCATCACCGAGTCCACTTTTGGCCTGCCGATCTACCGCTGGCAGCCCCAGGCGCAGATCTTCGCCGGGATCAACGACTGGTGGCAGGCCAACAGCGCCGCCGGCAAGGCCAGCGTGTTGTTCTGTTACTCCTTCGGCAAGGCCCAGCGCATCCTGCATGGCATCGACGCCAGCATTGGCCCGATCCTCAGTCACGGCGCGGTCGAACCGCTGAACCGGGTGTACCGCGAGGCCGGTGTCTACATCCCCGAAACCCTCTATGCCGGCGACTTCAACAAGGCCGACCCGCTGTTGCGCCAAGCCTTGATCATCGCCCCGCCATCCGCGGGCGGCAGCAGTTGGATCAAGCGCTTCGGCGACTACAGCGACGCGTTTGCCAGCGGCTGGATGCGCTTGCGCGGCACCCGGCGGCGGCGCGGCGTGGATCGTGGTTTTGTGTTGTCCGACCACGCCGACTGGCCCGGCCTGTTGTGGGCCATCGAGCAAACCGGGGCCGAGCGGGTGATGGTCACCCACGGTTCTGTCGGCGTTCTGGTGCGTCATCTGAGGGAAAAAGGCCTGGATGCCCAGGGCTTCGTCACCGAATACGGCGATGACGAAGAGGAGCCCAGCGCATGAAGGCCTTCGCCGAACTCTACGCCAACCTCGACGCCACCACCTCCAGCAATGCCAAGCTTGCCGCGTTGCAAGCCTACTTCCGGCAAGCGCCACCGGAGGATGCCGCCTGGGCCGTGTATTTCCTGTCCGGCGGTCGACCTCGGCAATTGGTGCCGACGCGCCTGCTGCGGGACATGGCCACCGAAGCGTCCGGTATCGAGCCGTGGCTGTTCGAGGAAAGCTACCAGTCGGTGGGTGACTTGGCGGAGACTATTTCCCTGTTGTTACCGGAGTCGACCTACACCTCCCAGGACGGCCTGGCCGTGTGGTTGGAGGAAAAACTCCTGCCCCTGCGTGGCCTGCCACCCCTGGAGTTGACTGAACGGCTACCCGCGTTGTGGGCGCAACTGGACCAGCCCAGCCTGATGGTGTGCATCAAGTTGATCACCGGCAGTTTTCGCGTGGGGGTGTCCAAGTTACTGGTCACCCGTGCCCTGGCCGCGATGGCCGGCCTGGACAGCAAGCGCGTGGCACAAAGGCTGGTGGGCTACACCGACTTGTCCAATCGCCCTACGCCTGAGGGCTATCTCAAGCTGATCGCCGCCGAATCGCCTGACGAACATGCGCAACGCGGCGGGCAGCCTTATCCGTTTTTTCTTGCCCATGGCTTGGCGCAACCGGTGGAGCAATTCGACACGTTGCTCGGCCCTCCCACCGATTGGCAGGTGGAGTGGAAGTACGATGGCATCCGCGCGCAACTGGTCAAACGTGAGGGCCGCCTATGGGTCTGGTCCCGCGGCGAAGAATTGGTGACTGAACGCTTCCCCGAACTGCACAGCCTGGTGAGCGGGTTGCCCGATGGCACCGTGATCGACGGCGAGCTCGTCGTGTGGAAAGACGCAGTGCAACCTTTCGCCCTGCTGCAACAACGGATTGGTCGCAAGACCCTGAGCAAAAAAGTGCTTGAGGATGCCCCGGTCGCGGTCCTGGCCTACGACCTGCTGGAATATGCGGGTGAGGATTGGCGCAACCACACCCAGGCCGAGCGCCGCACGCAACTGGAACAGGTGATCGTCCAGTGCAGCCAGCCTGTGTTACGCGCATCCCCGCTGCTGACGGGCAGCACCTGGCAGGACTTGGCCGAACAACGCGAAGCCTCTCGCAGCCTTGGCGTGGAAGGCATGATGATCAAGGACCGCAAGGGTCTCTATGGCGTGGGTCGCACCAAGGACATGGGCCTGTGGTGGAAGTGGAAAGTCGACCCGTTCAGCGTCGACGCGGTGCTGATCTACGCCCAACGCGGTCACGGCCGACGCGCCAGCCTCTACAGCGACTATACCTTCGCGGTCTGGGACGGCCGCCCGGCAGCGAACGTACGCTGGTGCCGTTCGCCAAGGCTTATTCCGGGCTGACCGACGAAGAGATGCGCAAGGTCGACGCGATTGTGCGCAAGACCACGGTAGAAAAATTCGGTCCGGTGAGCAGTGTGACGCCGAGCATGGTGTTTGAGTTGGGGTTCGAGGGGATCGCCCTGTCCAAGCGGCACAAGAGCGGGATTGCGGTGCGGTTTCCACGGATGTTGCGCTGGCGTCAGGATAAGTCGGTGGAAGAGGCCGACAACCTGGCCACCCTGCAAGACCTTCTGGCCTGAACACACATTTTGATCTTCATATGACTCAAAATGGTGCGCTGATTTTTCAGTGCCCATTTTTGGACACAACCTACACTCACAACGCCCTTTTCCCACCTTTTAAAACGCTCATTCGGAACTATGGTGCAGAAATTGCTACTCGTGATGCGTCTGACACCGTTCAGTAACAGTCCTAAACGCGCCACAAGCGCTTATCTTGGTTTCCAGGGATTACATAATGAAAAAAGCATTGCTGACCCTTTCTGCACTGGCTCTGTGCATGGCCGCCGGTACCGCGCTGGCCAAGGAATACAAGGAACTGCGTTTTGGTGTCGATCCGTCCTACGCGCCGTTTGAATCCAAGGCCGCCGATGGCAGCCTGGTGGGCTTCGATATCGACCTGGGCAATGCAATCTGCGCCGAGCTGAAAGTGAAGTGCAAATGGGTCGAAAGCGATTTCGACGGCATGATTCCAGGCCTCAAGGCCAACAAATTCGACGGCGTGATTTCGTCCATGACCGTGACCCCGGTGCGTGAGAAGGCCATCGACTTCTCCAACGAGCTGTTCTCCGGCCCTACTTCGCTGGTGTTCAAGAAAGGCGCCGGCTACTCGACGCCGGAGTCGCTCAAGGGCAAAACCGTGGGCTATGAACAAGGCACCATCCAGGAAGCCTACGCCAAGGCCGTGCTGGATAAAGCCGGTGTGACCACCAAGGCCTACGCCAACCAGGACCAGGTTTACGCTGACCTGACTTCCGGCCGTCTGGATGCTTCCGTACAAGACATGCTGCAAGCCGAACTGGGCTTTTTGAAGTCGCCAGCCGGCGCCGGTTATGAAGTCAGCGCGGCCATCGACGATCCACTGCTGCCGTCGAAAACCGCCATCGGTATCAAAAAAGGTAACACTGAACTGAAAGCGCTTTTGGATAAAGGTATCAAAGCGTTACACGATGATGGCACCTACGCCACCATCCAGAAGAAACACTTTGGCGATCTGAACCTGTACAGCGGCAAGTAATGCCTGGGGCGCCCCTTCGCGTGAGGGGGCGCTTTTTTATCGCCATAGGTCCTGATTTATGTTCGAAGATCTGTTGCAAACTCTCGGGCTGAGCGCGTTCAGCCTGAAGGGTTTCGGCCCGCTGTTGCTGCAAGGCACCTGGATGACCCTTAAATTGTCGGTGCTGTCCCTGGCCGTCAGCGTGTTGCTCGGCCTGCTCGGCGCCAGCGCCAAACTGTCCAGCCTGCCCTTCCTGCGGATTCCCGCCCAGCTCTACACCACCTTGATTCGCGGCGTGCCCGACCTGGTGCTGATGCTGCTGATTTTCTACAGCCTGCAAACCTGGCTCACCGGCCTGACCGACTTCATGGAATGGGAATACATCGAGATCGACCCATTCAGCGCCGGGGTGATCACCCTGGGCTTTATCTACGGTGCGTACTTCACCGAGACCTTTCGCGGCGCGATCCTCGCAGTGCCGCGCGGCCAACTGGAAGCCGCCACGGCCTATGGGCTCAAGCGCGGCCAGCGGTTTCGCTACGTGACGTTTCCGCAAATGATGCGCTTCGCCCTGCCGGGTATCGGCAATAACTGGATGGTGATGCTCAAGGCCACGGCGCTGGTATCGATCATCGGCCTGGCGGACCTGGTCAAGGCCGCCCAGGATGCCGGCAAGAGCACGTACCAACTGTTCTATTTCCTGGTGCTCGCCGCGTTGATCTATCTAATGATCACCAGCGCGTCCAACTTCGTTTTGCGTCGCCTTGAACGTCGCTACTCCGCGGGTGCCCGGGAGGCCGTGCGATGATCGAACTCTTGCAGGAATACTGGCGTCCTTTCCTTTACAGCGACGGCCAGCACATCACCGGCCTGGCCATGACAATGTGGCTGCTCAGCGCCGCCCTGGTCATCGGCTTCCTGGTGTCGATCCCGTTGTCCATCGCCCGTGTGTCGCGCAAGCGCCTGGTGCGTTGGCCGGTGCAGTTCTATACCTATCTGTTCCGTGGGACGCCGCTCTATATCCAGCTGCTGATCTGCTACACCGGCATCTACAGCATCGCCGCCGTGCGCGAACAGCCCCTGCTGGACGCGTTCTTTCGCGATGCGATGAACTGCACCCTCCTTGCCTTCGCGCTCAACACCTGCGCCTACACCACGGAAATCTTCGCCGGGGCGATTCGCAGCATGGCCCATGGCGAAGTCGAAGCGGCCAAGGCCTACGGTTTGAGCGGCTGGAAGCTGTACGCCTACGTGATCATGCCCTCGGCGCTGCGCCGCTCGTTGCCCTACTACAGCAATGAAGTGATCCTGATGCTGCATTCGACCACCGTGGCCTTTACCGCGACGATTCCAGATATCCTCAAAGTGGCGCGGGATGCCAACTCGGCCACCTTCATGACCTTTCAATCATTCGGTATCGCCGCGCTGATCTACCTGACCGTCACCTTTGCCCTGGTCGGCCTGTTCCGTCTGGCGGAGCGCCGCTGGCTGGCGTTTCTCGGGCCGAGCCATTAAGGAGCCTTCATGCGTCATCAGGTCCATCCACTGATCGCACCGGTGCCCGGCACGGCGCGGCAGATCCACAGTTTTCACTTTGGCCCGGAGCAGGCCGACGGCAAGATTTACATCCAGTCGTCGCTGCATGCCGATGAACTGCCGGGCATGCTGGTGGCCTGGCACCTCAAGCTGCGCCTGGCCGAACTGGCGGCTGCCGGTCGCTTGCGCAGCGAGATCGTGCTGGTGCCCGTCGCGAACCCCGTGGGCCTGGAGCAGGTGTTGATGGATATCCCGCTCGGCCGTTACGAGCTGGAAAGCGGGCAGAACTTCAATCGCTTGTTTGTCGACCTCAGTGAGGAGGTGGGTAACCATGTCGAGGATTTGCTCGGCGACGATCCTCGCCGCAACGTCGCACTGATCCGCACTGCGCTGTCCGCCGCCCTTGCCGCGCAAACCGCCGACACCCAACTGCAATCCCAGCGCCTGGTGTTGCAACGCCTGGCCTGCAACGCCGACATGGTGCTGACCTGCATTGCGATTTCGAAGCCGTGGCGCACCTGTACACCACGCCCGAGGCGTGGCCGCAGGTAGAGCCGCTGGCGCGCTATCTCGGCTCGGAGGCCAACTTGCTGGCCACCGACTCCGGCGGCCAATCCTTCGATGAGTGTTTCACCCTGGTGTGGTGGCAATTGCAGCAACGCTTCGGCGAGCGCTTCCCGATCCCCATGGGCAGCTTTTCGGTGACCGTCGAGCTGCGCGGGCAAGGGGACGTCAACCACGGCCTGGCCAGCCTCGACTGCCAGGCGATCATCGATTACCTGATTCGCTTCGGCGCCATTGCCGGGGATGCCGCACCCCTGCCCGACCTGCCTTACCCGGCCACGCCGCTGGCCGGCGTTGAACCGGTAGCGACCCCGGTGGGTGGCCTGCTGGTGTTCAGTGCCCTGCCCGGCGAGTACCTGGAGGCCGGGCAATTGATCGCCGAAATCATCGACCCCATTTCCGATAGCGTAACGCCCGTGCATTGCCGCAAGGCCGGCCTGCTTTACGCCCGTTCGCTGCGCCGCATGGCCACTGCCGGGATGGTCATCGGCCATGTCGCAGGCACCGAAGCCTACCGCAGCGGCTATCTACTTCGCCTTGAGGATGCACGCCCCATGTACAAATTGACCGTTGAAGGCCTGCATAAAAGCTATGGCGACAATGAGGTGCTCAAAGGTGTTTCGCTCAAGGCCAAGACCGGTGACGTGATCAGCCTGATCGGCGCCAGCGGCTCGGGCAAGAGCACCTTTTTGCGCTGCATCAACTTTCTGGAAACCCCCGATGACGGCGCCATGAGCCTCGATGGCCAGGCCATCCGCATGGTCAGCGACCGCCATGGCATGCGCGTGGCCGATGAAGCCGAACTGCAGCGCCTGCGCACACGGCTGGCCATGGTGTTCCAGCACTTCAACCTGTGGAGCCACATGAGTGTGCTGGAAAACATCACCATGGCCCCGCGCCGGGTGCTGGGCTGCAGCAAGAAGGACGCCGAAGACCGTGCCCGGCGCTACCTTGATAAGGTCGGCCTGCCGGCGCGCGTGGCCGATCAGTACCCGGCTTTCCTTTCCGGCGGCCAGCAGCAACGCGTCGCCATCGCCCGCGCGCTGGCCATGGAACCGGAGGTAATGCTGTTCGACGAACCCACCTCGGCCCTCGACCCGGAGCTGGTGGGCGAAGTGTTGAAAGTGATCCAGGGCCTGGCCGAGGAAGGCCGCACCATGATCATGGTGACCCACGAGATGAGCTTTGCGCGCAAGGTGTCGAGCCAGGTGCTGTTCCTGCACAAGGGTCTGGTGGAAGAACAGGGCGCGCCGCAAGAGGTGCTGGGCAACCCCAGGAGCGAGCGCTTGCAGCAGTTCCTCAGCGGCAACCTCAAGTGAACATGACGTGCGCCCGGAACGTATGAAGGGTGCGCCGGGTTTCAAGACGCCAGCCGGCATGCGTGCAGGCGCGGGTGACGATTTCCAGGCCAAAGCCGAAGCCTGGCGACGCTAACTGCTCCATACGGTTATTGATGATCACCAGACGCTGCCCGGTGAGGATCACCCGGATCTTCCCGGCACCATGCTGCACAGCGTTGCCAAGCAGGTTCTGCACCACGCTGCGGGCGATTGCCTCGTGGATCTGCAAGGTGATTGCGGGCGGCCCGACATACACCAGCGCGCCTGCCGCAAGGGGGTAAAGCTGCTGGTATTTTTCGATCTGCTCGGTGACGACAGCGGCCAGGTCAATCGCCTCATGGGGCACTTTACGCGGTTCACGGGCCAGGGATAAAAACAGCTCGATGGTCATTTTCATCCCGGCCAGCGCGCCCTCCATGCGCAGCAGGCTGCGCGCATGCTTTTGGGCATCACACCCCGGCAATCGCAGCACCGCGAGGCTGTTGTTCAAGATGCTCAAGGGGGTACGCAACTCATGGCTGACATGCCGGGTGAACGCCCGCTCGCGCTGCAGCGCGGCGTTCTGCTGGGTCACCAGGGACGACAGCGTGCGGCTCAACGCGCCGATTTCATCCTGGCGGTCAAACCCGCTGAACCGGCATGACGCTCGCGGTGCGGCCGCCATGTCCGCCGCCAACTGGCTGACGGGCTGGGCGATGGCGCGGGCAATCGCGATGGCCAGGATTGTCCCCAGGATCAGGATCAACCCGGCCAACGCGCACAACAACCCGAAAATCTGCGCGCCGTAGCCTTCGGTCTGACTGAGCTCGGACTCGTTCAGTACCAGGATCAAACGCTGCGACGCTCCCGGCACCTGACTGACGAACACATGCACGTCCTCGCCATCCACTTCATGATGACCGGTGGGCAAGTGACGCGCGAAGCCGGGAACATCAGCGTCCTCGGACCAGTAGCCTTTAAGGTAGAGGCTGCGTGGCATCGCGGTTGCCGCCCCTTGCAGGGTGTGCCGCTCCTCGAACGCCTGGGCTTCAAGCTTCAGATAACTGGCAATGATGTAGTCCTCTGTCAGATTCACAGTGGCCCAGATCAGGGCGCTGTAAAACAAGGTGATGGTTGCCATGAATGGCAGCAGCGCACAGAGGATCCGCGCAAAGAAAGAATCAGTAGGGAATCGCAAGGCGATAGCCCTTACCGTGAACGGTGCGAATCAGATCGTTACCGTAGGGTTTCCCCAAGGCCTGCCGGAGCCGGTAGATATAAGTGCGAAGGGCATCACTGTGCGGCGGATCGCCATCGGGCCACAACGCCGTCTCCAGCTTGCGCCGGCTGACGGGCTCCGGTGCCTCATCGGCCAGCAGGCTCAGCAAGCTGAACGGCAGCGCGGGCAACACCGTGAGCACGCCCTTGTGGATCAACGCCTGCGAGACCGGATCGATCACCAGCTCACCCAGTTGTTTCGCACAGCGCGGCTGGCGCGGCGAGCCTCGACGGATCAGTGCGCGGATGCGCCACAGCAACTCCTGCGGCTCGAAGGGCTTGACCAGGTAATCGTCGCCGCCGGCCTCGTAACCCTCTTGTTTATCGGGCAGTGCGTCACGCGCGGTCAAGAATATGACGGGGGTGTGATTCTGCTCGCGCCGCAATTGGCGGCACGTGTCAAAACCACTCATCCGCGGCATCGCGACATCCAGAACAATGAGGTCGTATGCCTGCTGCTGGACACGTTCCAGGCAACTGCGGCCATCGCGCGCGAAGTCTACGTCATAGCCAAACTCGCCGAGATAATCCCCCAGCGACCCCGCCAATTCATGGTCATCTTCCACTAGTAATATTTCCACTAATACAAACTCCAAAATCATACAAACAATTAAGAAAATTCCTTCAACAACAAACTAAAGTTCGATCACAAATTTAATGTCATGACGTGACAACTGGTTCACATTTGATTTTATACACTTCGACAATGCAAAAAATACTGCAACTTTTCATTCGTTACTTGGGCGCAGGCGCCATTGCCACATGGGTTCACTTCGTGGTGTTTGTCTGTTTGCTGCCTTACCACGGCCCGACCTTATCCACGCTCTGCGCAGCCATTACGGGGGCGATGGTCGCCTATTACCTGTCCAGGCATTGGGTCTTTGCACAGCGCGACTGCAATACCGGGCGGTTCCTGATAACCGCCACCAGCCAGGTTGTATCCAATACGCTAATTGTCAACTTACTGACCCACTGGGGCGCACCCGCGTTAATTGCGCAACTGGTGGCAACGGCAGCCGTGACCCTTCAGGGGTTTACGATTAATCACTTCTGGGTATTCAAACATGACATCAAGCGCGAACCTTTCCGCTGAGCCGTTGCCTGCCATGAAACTTACGATACTGGTCCCCTGCTTTAACGAGCAATGCGTTATAACGGAATTTCATTCGCGCCTGATGGCAATCATTGAACGGTTAACTACAAACACCGAGGTGCTCTATATCAATGACGGCAGCCAAGACCAGACCGCCGCCATCCTCGATCAATTTTCCCTGGACCCTCGCGTCACCAGCCTGCACTTGAGTCGCAACTTCGGCAAAGAAGCGGCCATGCGCGCAGGTATCAATGCCGTGCAAGGCGGCGCGGTGATCATCCTGGACTGCGACCTGCAGGACCCGCCCGAATTGATCCCGCTGATGGTGCAGGAATGGCGCAAGGGCTATGAAATCGTGAACATGCAACGCCGTTCGCGGCGCTGCGACTCCTGGGCAAAGCGCATGGCCGCGCAGCTCTATTACGCCGCGATGGACCAGTTGATCGACGACTTCGAAGTGCCCCAGCAAGTCAGCGATTTCAGGCTGATCGGGCCGAGTGCCCTGGCCGCCATTCGCACCATGGATGACAACGCGGGGGTATTGAAGCTGCTGGTCAGTTGGCTTGGCTACCCGAGCACCGAAGTCAACTACGACCGCAAGCCACGTCAGGCCGGCAGGACCAAATGGGGCCCACTGTCATTGCTGGACCTGTGCGTTGACTCGATTCTCGCCTTCTCCACTCGCCCGCTACGGATGTACAGCTACCTGAGCGTCGCCAGCTTTCTGCTCGGCTCATTGTGGGTCGCAGTGGACGCAACGTTCGGCCAACTGACCCCCCTGCATCTGCTGGTGCAGTCAATCCTGCTGTTATGCCTGGGTACCGCCATGGTCGGCGAATACGTCGGCCGGGTGCTGAAGGTGGTGAACCCGAGGCCCAACGCCCTGCATAAACGTGATCAACCATGAATCCATTCATAAAGATTGCCGACATGCACCCTCGCGCCTCCATACGTTTGCTCTGGGCGATCCTGTTGACAGTGCTGCTGGTGCGCCTGGGTACGCTCGGCTTGTATCCGGTGATGGACACATCGGAAGCCCGTTATGCGGAAATCGCCCGCAAGATGCTGGTGTCCAATGACTGGATCACGCCGATGTTCGATCATGGCGTACCGTTCTGGGGCAAACCCCCGTTGTCATTCTGGCTGCAGGCGTTGAGCATGAAGGTGTTCGGCATCAACGAATTCGCCAGCCGTTTCTCCTCCTGGCTGCTGCATGCCGCGAGTTGCTTGTTGCTCGTGCATTTCGCCGGCCGCGAAGGCCGTCTGCCGGTCGGCTTGACCGCTGCCATTATCTATTCGACATGCGCCCTGGGCTTCTTTGCAAGCGGCGCGGTCCTGACCGACGGCGCGCTGGCATTCGCCCTTCTGCTGGCACACCTGGGTCTGTGGCGTGGGCTGGCGCACGCGGATCGAGGGTGGGCGCTGCTCGGCTTTTTCGGACTGGGCCTGGGCCTGCTCGCGAAAGGCCCCTTGGTGCTGGTGCTGATTGCGCTGCCCGCCGCGCTGTGGCTGGCGCTCACCGGCCACTGGCGACGGTTGCTCAGCTTGCCTTGGCTGCCTGGCATCGCCTTGATGAGCGCCGTGGCCTTGCCTTGGTATTGGCTGGCGGAACACAAGACACCGGGGTTCCTGGAATACTTCATCGTCGGCGAACATTTCAGTCGCTATGTCATCCGCAACTGGCAGGGTGATCTCTACGGCAGCGCACATGCCGAACCCTTGGCAATGATCTGGGTGCACCTGCTGGGCGGGCTTTTACCCTGGGCGTTTTTCCTACCGTTGCTGGTGAAATGGCGTGCCTCGCTGCAGGGCCAGCGCGAATACTTGATCTTTGTGCTGGCCTGGGCGGTATCGACGCCGCTGTTCTTTACCATGTCCACCAATATCCTCTGGACCTATGTGCTGCCCGCGCTGCCGGCCTGGTCGCTATTGCTGGCCGATGTGATAGGGCGCAAGGTTCGCACCGCGCTGATCATGGCCGTGGCGCTGACACTGCCGGTGGCAGGCTGCGCCCTGCTCATCAGCGGCAAGGTTGCTGATCGCCCGCAAAACCAGAAACCCCTGGTTGCGTTGTGGAAGGCGCAACAGGCGGCGGCGCCCGGCGACCTGATCTATCCGGGTTCGCGCTCCTACTCGGCGCAGTTCTACAGCAGCGGCTGGGCACGCTACACCAGGCACCTGCCACTTTCGGAAAACTTTTATCTGGTCCACCGCCAGGGCGATCAACCGCTGGACCTGCCGGCCTACGCCAGTTGCAACCGGGTGGGCCAGGCCAATGCCAGCCAAATGTACTATTGCCGCGTCGGCCCTCCTTGACGGGTTAAACCTTTGGCATGCGCGGAGGGTCTGTGTGATAGGCCCTCCTGAGCATCAGCTGCTGTATGGCAACTTCCCGCAACTTCGCCAAGACATGGTTTGCCGCCAAGGGCTGGAAGCCGTTTACCTTTCAGAAGGACGTATGGGCGGCGGTCCAATCGGGCCGCTCGGGGTTGCTGCATGCCAGCACCGGCGCCGGCAAAACCTATGCACTGTGGTTTGCCGCGCTCAATCGTTTCGCCCTCAGTCGAGCGCCCGTTACCGGTAAACGCAAACCGCCCGCGGACCCGCTGACCGTGTTGTGGATAACCCCGATGCGCGCCCTCGCCCGCCGACACCGCTCGCGCTCTGCAGGCGCCGCTTGAAGCGCTGCAGATTCGTCGGAGCGTCGGCCTGCGCACCGGCGATACCAGCAGCAGCCGAACGCCGCAGGCA
>JAFHKH010000168.1 GCA_016937595.1 Pseudomonas cedrina subsp. fulgida
GCTGTGTCAGGTGGAACTGGGTTGTGCCTGCGGGCTCAATTGCGGCAACGACCGAGATCAAAGGTGGGAGCTGTCGAGCCCCGGCGAGGCTGCGAAGGCGACGGCACTGCCGGCATTTTCCTCGCCTGACCCACCGCTTTCGCAGCCTCGCCAAAGCTCGACAGCGCCCACACGTGGCTGTCGCTTCAAGCCGTTATACTCATCTCCCGTAAACCAAACTCTTCAAACAGACCGAGATCTCCCATGAGCACCTTCCCTCTCACCCCTGCGCGCAAGCCCGTCGCGCCGCTGGTGGCCTTTATCATTCTGGTCCTGGGCGCCCTGTTCCTGCAAAACAGCGTTGGCTCGCGCCAGGTGCTGTTGCTGGTGGTCGGCGCCGCGCTGGGGCTGACGCTCTATCACGCCGCCTTCGGCTTCACTTCGGCCTGGCGCGTCTTTATCAATGAGCGGCGTGGTGCCGGCTTGCGCGCGCAGATGGTGATGCTTGCGCTGGCGGTGCTGCTGTTCTTCCCCGCGTTGGGAGCGGGCACCTTGTTCGGCCAGCCGGTGGTTGGGCTGGTGGCGCCGGCCGGGGTATCGGTGGTGTTCGGCGCGTTCATCTTTGGCATCGGCATGCAGTTGGGGGGCGGCTGTGCGTCGGGCACGCTGTTCACCGTGGGCGGCGGTAACGCGCGCATGCTGGTGACACTGCTGTTCTTTATCTGCGGCTCGTTGATCGCCACGCATCACGTGGACTGGTGGTTCGCGCTGCCTGCGTTCCCCGCCATTTCCATCGTCAAAAGCTTCGGCGTCTTCCCGGCCTTGCTCGCTAGCCTGAGCCTGTTCGCGATCATCGCGGCGGTCACGGTGCGCCTGGAAAAGCGCCGCCACGGTCAGTTGGAAGAGGGGGTGAAAAGCGAACACCAGGGCCTGCGCCGTTTCCTGCGCGGACCCTGGCCACTGCTGTGGGGCGCGATCGGCCTGGCGTTGCTCAACTACGCCACCCTGGCGCTGGCCGGGCGCCCGTGGGGCATCACCTCGGCGTTCGCGCTGTGGGGCGCCAAGGTGGCGAGCGGGTTGGGTGTGGACGTCAGCGCCTGGGCGTTCTGGCAGATGCCGGGCAACGCCAAGGCCTTGGCTGCGCCGGTGTGGGAAGACATCACCAGTGTGATGGACATCGGCATCGTCCTCGGCGCACTGCTGGCCGCCGGCCTGGCCGGTCGCTTCGCCCCCAGCCTCAATATCCCGGCACGCTCGCTGATCGCCGCGGTCATCGGCGGCCTGCTGCTCGGCTACGGCTCGCGCCTGGCGTACGGCTGCAACATTGGCGCCTACTTCAGCGGTATCGCCTCGGGCAGCCTGCATGGCTGGGTGTGGCTGGTGGCGGCATTCATCGGCAACAGCGTGGGCGTGCGGTTACGGCCGTTTTTCTTTGCCGGTGAGCAGCGGCCGAAGGCGGTGTTGAGGGGGTGCTGATCAGCGCGCGGGTTCACTCGCGCTGAAGCGCCAAGGTGGGAGCTGTCGAGCCCAGGCGAGGCTGCGAAGGGCACGCCTTCGATCAGCTCTCCTGGGGCAGGCCTGAGTCCTCAGCCGCTTGCGCCGCGAGCTTTTCCCGGTCGGCCTTGCTGATGTATTTATCCTTACTTTTCGGCGCCAGTTTGGCGCTGGCTTTTTTGGCTTTGGCCTTGAAGAGCTGCTGCAGTTTTTTCTGGCGATTCATGTGTTTCTACCCGAGTGGTCATAGCGCCGGATGATACCAGTTTAAAATCCAACGCCCGTTTTCTTAGGGTTTTGCACCGGCCAGAAACGCTGTGATCAATGCCACAACCTGTTGCTGAATCACCTCCCGTGACCGCCCGCCCTGGCCATCCCGGCAAATCATGCCATCCCCCGGCGAGTCCTCTTCAATCAACGCCATGCCGCCTGGTTTGCAGATCGCCATGAAACTGAAGTGGGTGGCATCGCCAATCTCTACATACTGCGTCGACGCTTTTGGCATGCGCCTCACCATGTCAGCCGACTCCAATGCCGGTGACATATCCTCCGTGGGCACGCCTCCCGCAATCACCAGCGCCGGCACCGACAGCGCGGCCAGGCTGGCATCGGTGAAGCCGCGTGACAGGCCCAGGTCCAGAGACACGACGGCGGTAACGCGCTTATCGCTCAAGTCCTTGGCCAACTTGGCCTTCCCGGCTGGCGTGCCGGCAGGGTTCATCTGCTTATAGCCGATGCAGCCGCCCAGCTTCGGATGGATGCCGCAGTCTTGGGCGAACAGTTCAGGGTCAAAACGTGCGCCGGCGATTTCCATCACCGTCCAGCCGCCGAGGGAATGGCCCACTGCGGCAATCCGCTGTTTCGCCACCGCGCCAAAGTGCGTTGGCTGAGCCAGCACCGCGTCGATGGCGCGGCTCAAGTCGTTGGGACGCTGCCACAACTGTGCGGCCGCTTGCGGGCTGCGGTCCTTGCTGGTGGTGCCCGGATGATTCACCGCCGCGACGATATAACCCTGGCGGGCCAAGGCACTGGCCAGCCACACCTGGTTGCCCCAGTTGCCGCCATACCCATGGGAAAGCACCACCAGCGGATGCTCACCCGCAGCCGGCGCTGCGTCGGGCACGCCGAGGGCACCGACGAAGACGGGGTTGTCGGCGATCAATTCCGGGGTGGCAGCGGTGGCGGCGGGGTACCAGACCACCATCTGCAATGGGCGATTGTTTTGCGCGTCCGGCAGGGTGCTGCTTCGAAAACCAACGGCGGTTTCCTCGGCCGACGCGACAGCGGTCAAGCAGAGCAGAAGGAGGGCGGCGAGGGTGGTTTTCACTGTTTATCGTCCTTGATATGAGGTGGCGCAGCATGCACCCAAACCGGCCGTTTTGGTAGAGGGCAGGCGGGACTAGGAAGTGGCTGACGCGTTCCTACTTTAAAGTATGACGGAGTGGTCCTTCGTTATTTTAGGAAGTGCATGGCTTTCTTCGGTTAATTAATCGTGCAATGGTAGACGCGTGAATCTTACAGCTGGCTTGATTTGAACCTTAAGTGTTAATACACGACTCTATGGTGATGATTATGAAAAGCTTGATGGTGCTTCCAAAAAGCAAGGGCGTATGTCAGTTTTCGCTCGCCTTGCTGACTGTTTTTATGTTTTTTACAGGAGCTGCGTTTGGAGCAGAATACTCCATTGCAAAAGAGCAGCCGCCCACTTCAATACTTATATTGTCTAACTCTAATATTGAACCAAGCATCGGGTTCGCGATATTCACCATTATGATTCCTGATATTCCTCCAGGGACATTCAATGCCCCTAAACAGCTTTTAGAGATTGGCTGGCGTACAACGTATTATCCGCAAACGATTAATGAGGACATTGAGCTTTGCTATCACCGTCCATACAGTTCTGAGAAAAGCTGCAGGACAATTTACCCGAACTCGTCAGGAAACCTGATGGATTTCAATGAACAGCCATTCGGACATGGTTCGAAAGTCACAATTAATCACAAAGTGTTAGGCGGCACGCGCCCTTATGCGCGTCCCGCAGGTGTGGATTTTGTGACCTTTAAATATAGGTATTGATGGAATATATAGCGCACGCGGTCAATTCGATTGTGAGCGTCTTATATAGTTTTATGCGTCTCTGTGCGAGGTGAATACCCATGATTAACGTCAGTTCGTATACGGCGTCGTCCAAAACCCACCTGCCAAACGATTCTGTCAGCGCTGTTTCACTGCGCGAAGTTTCGCTGGATGAAGGAAAAAACGACTCGTCTATTTCTACAAGTCATAGCGCTTCCACCACTGTTTCAATTCTGGCATGGCAATTAAACGATGCGGCAAGGCGGGCCGAAGCTCGTGTGGAGGAGCGTGCCGATCCGCTCGACCTGATCACAGACGAAAAATACTTCGTCAACAAGGCGCAAAATGATGCGCAGACCCCAGATACCGGCAACCCGGAACTCCTGGCCCGGGCGCGACAAGCGACTGACTTCCTTAATGGCCATGACAGCAACCCGTTCAAGGGGCTGGCGCTCAATCAACTCAATCTGATCGCCCGCGATGGCAGTGGCTCCTTCACTATCAACGAGCGACGTGCAGCGTGGGAAACGATGCAATCGATGGAGCCCCCAGTCGCCTCAGATCCAAAGTTGTTACCCGTTAACGGCCGCGACATCATGATTGCGCGCTTGTTTGGCGATCATGAACCGCCTGTCGCACTTCCATCGCCGACCTACGAAGACATGCGTCAAAATCGCAACAAATTCCTCACCCTGGATGATCGCGCTGTGATCTCGGATATGTACGCTTATGCGCAATCCGAAGGGGCGGATCTGTTTTACGTCGATCATTTGGTCATGTCACTCAGCACCTACCGTTATTACAGTGACGGCCGTTATTTGGGCGGGGGCAATACTGGCTATAACGAGGACAGGTATCGGATCACATTCGATTTCAAGCCAGAGGATGCGGCAATCGCCAAAAGCATCCTGAACGGTTCGGCAATCAACAGTACCCGTATCGACCAGGGTTTTTTGCAATACATCCTGCACCCGGACCACGGCGCGTTCGGTAACATTGGCGGCATACCGTTTCTGGAACGGATGGTGAAGAAGTTCTCCAGCGAAGGCGCGGATCAACCTCCGCTCGGCAGTGAATTTGCCACCTTCCACAAAATCAGGATCGAAGACCATATCGTCAGCACCATCCACAAACACATAAGGCTCCCACCCTCCAAAGTAGTCACCCAGTCCGTCAACGGCGTCTTGAGCCTCACCGAGTACGGCAAGGCCGAGGGTTATGTGCTGGATAAATCCACCCGCCGGGCGTACAAGCCCGCCGAGCCACCAACGGATCAAGCGCAACAGCGTTCAACCCTGGACGGTCCCGCTGGCGAGGCGCGCAACAATAGCCTCTTCCAAGCCCTCGCCGACACGGGTGAGCAGCCCAAGACACGATGGCTCTGGCCCGGTCACCTCTTCAAACTGATGAAAAACTTCAAGCCCTGAGGCCTGGCACATTTCGTCGCCTACTGGATAGCTGACTGCCGGTCACACTTGGGATTGGCCAACACAGCCCCATAACTACCCTTGTATCCATTAAACGCAAGGGCAGACCATGATCAACCAAACCGAAACCGCCATCCTCGCCGGCGGTTGCTTCTGGGGCATGCAGGACCTGTTGCGCCGCTACCCAGGCGTGCTGAGCACGCGCGTCGGCTACAGCGGCGGCGATGTGCCGAATGCCACTTACCGCAACCACGGCAACCACGCTGAAGCGATCGAGATCGTCTTTGACCCGGCGGTGATCACCTATCGACAGGTTCTCGAGTTCTTCTTCCAGATACATGACCCGAGCACGCCGAATCGACAGGGCAATGACCTTGGGCCCAGCTATCGTTCAGCAATTTATTACCTGAGTGAACAGCAACGGGCCATTGCGCAGGATACGGCCGCCGATGTCGATGCCTCAACGCTGTGGCCGGGGCCTGTGGTGACCGAGATCGCGCCGGCGGGGCCGTTCTGGGAGGCGGAGCCGGAGCATCAGGATTACCTGGAGCGCATCCCGAATGGGTACACATGCCACTTTGTGCGGCCGAATTGGACGTTGCCGAAGCGGGCTTGAAGATAGCGGCGCCCCCGAGGAGTGGGGGCGCCGTCGAAAAAAACGCTTTGAACTCGCCGCGATGAGCGATGAAATGGGGCTGGCGCATGACGCCGCGCCGTTTCTTTCGTTCTATGCGTACTCACAGTCTGGAACGTGTATTGTTTGCCTGAGCACACGCCTAGCTCAAATCATGCAGATCTCGCCCGAGAGGCTGGCTCAAGGACCACTCAGAAAACCTGACCCTCAACCCCTGCCGCTGCGGTGTGCAGCACATAGGGCCAACCGTGTAGGTTTTCGCTTCTGGGAAGGGGGCAAGCCTGAGCAATGGCCAAGTCACCCCCTCTGTTGAATACTGCAAACGCAGCGCTCCATTGGAAACAGTGACACGAAGCCAAAAATCGTTTGGGTTGCCGGTGAAACAGCCCGGCGCCCAGTCTGACTGGCCTTGGGTCAGCACGCTGCCGATCATAGGCCGTCCGTCATTGATTTCTATTCCAGCCTTGAGCCATGTCTTCTCATCGAGCCTGACCATAATGCCTGCTTGATCGTACAGCTCGTGAAAGTCAGCGTTAACTCTGACCTGAGCCGTAAAGGCGCCCGACGTTGTAAATCCTAAGAAATGTCCGCTATCACGGATGAATCCGTAGTGCGTTTCACGCCAGAAGTCGGTCTGGGAGTCGGTAGCGACCTCCAAGGCGCCGTCAGTGAAGGCTTGGAAAACGCTCGGTTTATTCAGCCAATGAGCTGTTTGCCAAATTGACGCTTCGAAGTCCTGGCCGGCCCCTGCGGTTTGCTTTCTATTCGCCATGCTACCTCCACCCTTTATTAGCTGGATCCGTGTTGCGAATCAGGTCTTGCTCTGCACTGGTTCGACGCTCAGTTATCTATCTTTATCTTTAACCGCAGAGCAGTCGCTTAGAAGCCTTCCTGGACGGCGCTATCGCATGGGCGCAAGCCAGTAACTTTGGGGCTGATCAAGGGCTTCAAATGTCCAATCCATGGAGGCAATTCGCAACTTTTTTGTACTGCGGAAAAATCTACGAGTAAGTGGGCGAAAGTATGTATTCGCCTTACCTACAGGCGAATCGCCGAGTCGTCGTAGCAATGGTCACTGCGACTCGGCGACCTACCGGGTTCGCGAATCGTTAGCCGCTCGCTTCAGCACCCTCCCGCTCCATCAACTTGTCCACCAACAGCACCCCCAATTCACTCAACTGGTGGATCGCCAGCGCTACATCTCGCTGCTTGCCCGTCAAGTCATCCGACAGGTCAAGTAGCAACGCGCTCACCGAAGAGAAGGTTTCATAGCTGTTGGCAATCAGCACTTCACTGCTGGCATCGTCCGCAACGCTGAACAGCGTTGTCGAGGGTGGGGGAGGCGGCTCTGGTGGTTCGGCACCGCTGTTCAGGTAGTGGTCAATCGCGCGATGCGCAGCCTGATTCAGTTTCAGGTTGGGACCGTTTGGAGGGTTAGGCGTGACTTTGAACATGTGTGTTGTACCCGTGTTAGGGCCAGCACCTTTTCGCTACTAAACGAAAGGGTGGCGGCTGGACGCAGGTTAGTAGACCGGGGAAACACACAAAGCCGGCGCGCCCGTGGGCGCCCTGCGCACAGCCACCATCAAGCACAGACAAGAACATCTGATTGATGAAGCTCATGCACTTTATGTTGTCACTCGGGCTACTAAACCCGATCACTGAATGGTCAGCGACCGGCCCACCTTAGAGACGCCCACTCAAGCGCACAAGCCGGCGGATTCTGACGCAACTGTAGGCAATGGGGCAAGGCGCTGAAGCCCGGTGTAGGACATGTCTCAAACACACCTTTCAAACGCCGTCTTCAGTCTGTCAATGACTTCTGATCGAGCAGTTGCTGGAAAAGAGAGACGAGACTGGCTTGCTGCTCGCCCAACGGCGCAAAAAACTTGCGATCGACTGCCTCCACGACACCGATTGCCTGGTGTGCGATATCACGCCCCGCGTCGGAGACTGAAATCATCTTGGCCCGCGTGTCGGTAGGATGGGCATCTCTGACAAACAGCCCGTTTGCCAGCAGCGCCCTGACCACCTGCGAGGTGGTCATCGGGTCGCTGCCCGTCAGTTGCGAAAGGCGCGCCTGGGTCAGCGGCTCTTGTGAACCGAACCAGGTGGCGACGGCCAGCATGACAAACTGAGTATGGGTCAGGCCCAACGCCTGCAACGCGGCGCGCTGCTCGCGTTGCCAGGTGTTGGAGATGCGCCAGAGCAAAAAGCCCGGGCTGTCCGACGGTCCGCCATGGCGGGTTGGCAGCGGTTTGGACTTGATCGCCCGGCTCATACGCCCGCCGTAGTTTCAGCGCGGGCCACCAGGGCACGCAGAACTTCAGGAAAGTCTGAAGACACCTGCGCGCAGATGTCCCCGGCGTCCTCGCCCGTGACGTTAATCGAATAGACGATTGAGTGGTTGCCATTCGGGAGCGGCATGATTTCGTGCCTGACGCGAACGGTGACATCGCCCAGCACGGTTTCATCCGTAAACCCGAACGGCGCATTGACCTCGACCAGTTGCGACTGGATAACCTGTTGGTCAGGCAACACCATGGTCATCCACGCCCCCTCGACGAACGGGCCGTCGAGCACACAGGAATAGACACCTGCATTCCACTCCTTCCAGCGGTGAACGGCTTCGAAAAAAGCCCAGACGGTTGCCGCAGGCGCGCGGGTTTCATGGCGGTATGAAGCGCTGGCTTGCATGCGATTGAACATGTCAACTCCTTTTTTGTAAGTGAGGTTGTCGTAAGTGCACTTATAATAATCGTCAACGGGATAAATATGCATTAGCCAGCGGCCGCCTTTGCAGCCGCTCAGGCAAGGCCAGGTAGACGTGGGCACTGCCATCAGGGCATCAGCAAAATCGAGCCGGTATGCTTGCGCGCCGCGATGGCTCGATGCGCCAGCGCGGCGTCTTCCAGTCGATAACGGGAGAGCTCCAGGGAGCCCAGCGCGCCTTCGCGGAAACGTTCGAACAGCTCCGATGCCGCCATGTCCTGATTGCCGGCATTGACGTACTGCGGCGTTGAAGGCTGGACATACCGAATGCCGCGAGCCGCCAGCAAGGACGTGTCGGCCGTGACCCCGCCCGAAGCGTTGCCAACGTGAATGAGCGCTCCACCGTCGCGCAGCGCGCTGATCGAAGCCGCCAGCGTGTTCCGACCGACCAGGTCGTACACCACGTCGACGCCAAAACCGCCGTTTGTAGCGTTGATTCGCTCAGCCAGTTCGGGCTCGTCCGAACGTAGCACATGATCGAGTCCCCAGCCCTGGACGATGGCAGCCTTGCTCGCTGAACCCACTGTTGCAATGACGCTGGCGCCCAGCGATTTCGCCCAACGAACCAGCAAGCTTCCGACGCCGCCGGAGGCGCCGTGCACCACAATGGTTTCACCGGCCTGAACCCCATGAACTTGTTTGACCAGCGCCCACGCCGTCAGCCCCTTCGACAGCAGCCCGGCCGCCTGCTCACTGGAGATGTCAGCAGGGAGTTTGATCAGTGCGCTGGCATCGATCACCCGACGATCCGCGTAGGCGCCGAACGCGAAGAAGTAAGCGACGCGGTCGCCCACCTTCAGATGCTCCACGCCATCGCCGATGGCCTCGACAATGCCCGCGGCCTCTACGCCCATGCCGAACGGCAGCGGCACCTTGAACGTGCCATCCCTGAACATCGTATCGACGAAATTAACACCGATGGCTTCGTGGCGTATCAGCACCTGCTCGCGAGAGGGAGGCGCCAGCTCGAAGGTTTCGTGATGCAGAACGTCGGGTGTTCCTTGTTGGTAAATCCGGATGCGTTGAGTCATGACAGCCTCGTAATGGGAGTTTTTAAACGCGTTAAATTAAATTCCGCGGGTAAGCAATGCGTCGGCATTGCCTAATCGGATCGATGAGCTTGAGATCAATCAGGCGCTCTGGCCGCCATCGACATTGAGGGTGGCGCCCGTGATGTAGGAAGCCTCGGGGCCTGCAAGGAAGGACACGGCCGCGGCGATGTCTTGTGGCTGACCGTAACGCCCCAGCGCGGTCTGGCCTGCAAGGAAGGGTGCGTGATCGGCGGTCTCAGGGTTCATCTCGGTATTGATCGCCCCCGGCTGAATGACATTCACGGTGATGTTGCGAGGCCCCAGGTCGCGGGCCCAGCCGCGGCTGTAAGCCGCCACTGCGGCTTTGGTCGCCACATAGTCGGCCGCACCCGGGAAGGCACGTGGTCGGCGCCGGTCGTGCCCAGCGAAATAATGCGTCCGCCGTCATTCATCAAGCCGACCGCTGTGCGGACAGCCGTCACCACGCCGCCGACGTTAACGGCGTGCTGGCGGTCGAACGCGGCGATGTCGGCATCCGCGTCAGCGACGTGCCCCGTGACAAACACGCCGGCGCTGTTGATCAGAATGTCCAGGCGACCGAAGTGTTGATGCACCCGTTTGACCAGTGCAGTCACTTGCGCGGTATCACCTTGATCGGCCTGGACGGCCAGTGCCTGCACACCGTGACGCTCGATGTCGGCAACCACCGCTTGCGCCTGTTCAGGCGATTTCGCGTAGCTGAACGCGACGTGCGCGCCGTCGGCGGCCAAACGTTTTGCGATGGCGGCGCCAATGCCACGAGAACCGCCGGTTACCAGTGCGACCTTGCCTTGCAGTTGCTGAGTCATGTGTGTGATCTCCACTTTGAGCCAACCGGAATGGGTGGCTTCGTTTCGGTGAGATCAATTTAAGAGATGGAAGTCGCGGGATAAACCCGCTAAAAAAGACACCACTGTTCCTGAATCAGGGATAATCGTCGCAACCCCTTATTTTGATGGATGTGTCACAACGTGGACTATTTCAACGCAGTCAAAGCGTTTATTCAGGTTGTAGAAGCAGGCAGCTTCGTCAAGGCGGCGCAGACGATGAACCTGCCACGCAACACCGTCACCCGGCACATCCAGACGCTGGAAAATCATCTGCGCGTAAAGCTGCTGAACCGCACCACACGACGCATTTCGCTCACCAATGATGGCACCGCTTATTACGAGCGCATGGTGCGCGTGGTCGATCAATGGCTGGAAGCCGAGTCGGACCTGGCCAGCGCCCAGGCGCGCCCCCACGGCCGCTTGCGCATAGACATGGGCTCGACCATGGCGACAATGCTGGTGTTGCCTGCGCTGCCGGCATTCCAGAAGCGCTACCCCGAACTGCAACTGGACATCGGGGTGAGCGACAGGCCCGTCGATCTGCTGGGCGACCGCGTGGATTGCGTGATTCGCGGCGGCACGTTGAGCGACCCCTCGCTGATCGCAAGGCGCCTGGGCAGCCTCAAGTTTGTCACATGCGCCACACCGGAATACCTCGCCACCCATGGAACGCCGCTGCAGCCCGGCGATCTGGACGTTGGCCACCAGATGGTCCGCTACTTTTTTGCAGGCACCCAGCAGCGGCTGCCGGTGGAGTTTGTCAGAGGGAATGAGCGCATCACGGTCGATGCCCCTTACTTCGTCTCGGTAAACGACTCGAATGCCCTGCTCGCGGCTGCCCTGGCGGGTATAGGGGTGTTACAAACGCTGCAGTTCATGGCCGAACCCCACTTCCAGTCCGGCGCGTTGGTTCAACTGCTGGAGGACTGGTCGCTGGAGCCGAATCCGATCTACATCGTCTATTCACCCAACCGCCATTTGAGTGCCCGCGTGAGGGTATTTGTTGAATGGCTGGTTGAGCTGTTTGAGGCGAAGGGATTGCGTTGATGGCTTTGCCTGCGATGGGCTCAGGTTCAACGGCCTATGGCAGGACTGATGATGTTTGTCACTGAGACCTGGAGGCATTGTGAATCGACGAAAGGCGTTCTGCGGCGCCGCTTGGGTTGCTTCGCCTTGAGGGGCTACTTTCGGCCGATTCTTGCCGGTCGGTGACAGGCAGAACCCGACCAGAAGCGGACGTTTAGAACAGAGAAATAAATCTCTTCTCTTTTCCCAATGGACATCATTGCGGCGTACGCAAGGCTATGGCGTGGTGCGCGCAGCGCTCTCTACAAAAGCACCTTAGCACTTGGCGCCGCACAATTAGGTGAAGCATGGACTTTGCGTACACTAACGTTATGCCTGAACCCATGCACTAACGAACAGCTCGTAGAGTGCTTGTGGTGGTATTGGGGGGGAATACGCAACTAGCACGGTTGAAGTTACAACCGCCAGCTGAGTGCAGCGTGAGTGCCCCACCAGTTAAAAGAAAACTGATGCTCTGGCGACTCCTGAAGCGGCTGGCATTTCTTTCTTCATCTGTTTCGACACATGGTTGAAGGTCTAGCCTGTAACGCGCAGGATCGGGTTGGATGGTACAGCGGTTCTTACACCCATCAACTTGATCTGGAAATTGCCTCTTTGCTAATCAGTGTCTGCGCTCGCACATATTGCCCTGGCGTAACACCCATTATCCGACGGAACATGGCAATGAAAGCACTAATATTTTCGTAGCCCAGCTCAATCGCCGTTGTCGTCACTGACATCCCCTCGACCAATAGTTGAATAGCGCGCAACGTGCGTGCACGTTGTCGCCATTCAGAAAAACTAAAACCGGTTTCAGCGACCAGACGCCGGGCAAGTGTTCTAGGTGCCATACCTGACCAAGCAGCCCAATCCTCAAGTGATCTGTTGTCATCAAGCTGAGCAAGCATCGCATCGGTGATACGCCTCAAGCGCGGGTCATTGGGGTGCGTCAGACCGATGGGTTCAGCGGGTGAGGTAGCAATTTCATCCAAGATGACTGCTGCAACCCGCGACTCCATTTCGTTGCGGGGTGGTTGTCCCCACGACGCAGCGCGGCTTACCGCCTCGCGCAGCAAACTGCTGACCCTAAATGTGCATGGCATTTGATGCAGGATCCCGCACTCTTGCTCCGCGATATAGACCATCGCTCCTGCAAAAGCGCCATGTGACATCATCGCGTGTGCGGCACGGGGAGGTATCCAAATGGCATGGGTAGCCGGCACTACCCATGAGCCGCCGTCAGTGCTGACGGAAAGCAGGCCGGCAAGGCTTGCGATTAGTTGGCCTGTCGTATGAGTGTGGGGCGCCGTTTCGCGGATCGCCCGGTCGCGTTGCTCTATCGCCAACAGTGGCATAAGCGCGCGGTTCATGGCTGGTTTACGTTATCCAATGTCATATCCGAGGTAGCCATAGCCTGAATGCCTAATGGAGAATAAGACCGGTCAGAGAAATACTCAATGTCTAAAAATCGCAAATGTTGCTTCTCTTGGATTGGCCTGATTATGCGTACCTCTCACACCTTTATTTTCTGTGTTTTGGCCGTAACAGCTGGATGCGCAAGCTCACCTCCCTATTTGGCCCGTGAACCTTTAAAGGATCATTTGATGAATTCTAACCACATGGTGCATGCCGTCGATCATATTGGCTTCGCAGTCAGTTCATTGGAAGAAGCCATTCGCTTCTGGACAATTGGACTTGGGTTCACTCTTGAGCGTCAGTCGGAAATGGGCGGATCATTCATTTTGCAAGTAACCGGCACCGCCGATCCGAGCGTGCGAACGGCGATAGTCAAAGGCCCGGATGGCAGCCGAGTAGAGTTGCTGGAATATTCGCAGGGTGACCGCCACGGTATTACTCCACCTACGGCATCAGCGATTGGTTCAGCGCATTTGGCATTGAGAGTGCAAGACATATACGCCGTACTCGAACGCATTGAGCAAGCAGGCTGGAAAGCAAGAGGCAAGCCTCAAGCGATTCCCGCAGGCCCACGCAAGGGAACTCTAGTTGTATATGTGACCGGGCCAGATCATATCACTCTGGAACTGATGCAGGCTAATGAGTAGCTGCCTGCCGAAGGCTGTTAAGCTTATTGCCCTAAAACAATTAGTTAAAGCGCTCTCCGTCGCGCATGACGTTTCATGGCAAACATAAAGATCATCACCTTCAAATATACAACTGGCGTAATCATACACTTCGCCGGCCACATAACATTTGGATTTCCTTTCTGGCACTCCACTGCGCAGATAGAAAAGCTAAAGCCCTGTTAGTGCGCTAGAGTGCAGATCACTAACGCGTAAAGGCGCAAATCTTAAATTACCGCCATATAGGATCTGTCAATAACTGCTTTTGGCGGTTGAGCCTTTAGGATGAAGACCTAATCACTCTACGTTTTCCAAAAGTCGACACGGCCGTTTCCGGGACAGCGATCTGTTTCGCTGGTTGTTTAATGAAGTGCTCCGTCGCTGCATGGACGCGGGTCTGGTCAAAGGCGAAGTCTTTGCCGTGGACGCCAGCAGAATCGGCCGGTTACTGCCTGCCGCGAAGGACAGCAACCGGCAAGAACGGGCAGTCGACTGATCAGGTGGAGACGGCCCACAGGCGGATATAACATCAGGGGGATAAATAACGTCCGACTCTCGCTTCCAGCAGTTTGGTCAAAGCAGGTGCCATGTACTCGTAATCATCCGAAATATTCAGACAGATGATACGTTTATTCGCCAACTCCGAGGTGAAGCGAGCAGTCAGTTTCTTTCGATGGATTTGCTCCATAACAAAAATGAGATCGGCCCACCCTAGAAGCTCCTGGCTTACAGGAACATCCGCATCGTTATTGACACCAGCCGATGCTGTCTCAACTCCCGACCAATCAGCAAAAAGTTGCTCGGCGGTCGGACTACGTAGGCGGTTTTTGCCGCAGATGAACAACACATTCAAAGTGGGTTAGCTCCAAACTGTTCCAGAGATCCGAAGCTCAGGTTCGGACATGTTGACGTACCCACAGCGTAGCTTCTGGGAATAAAAGGAATGTGTCCGTTCTGGCCGATTATTGCCTGACAACTAGGGCTGCTATCGACGTTCTCTCCCAGTCGCGCGAGACAGAAAGCGACCCAATATAGATAGTCCATGTCGAGCGCAACAAGCTGTCGGGATGAATTACTCCCCGGATTGCAAGCGCTCGATAGCTTCGAGAAGCTGGCCGTCGAAGTACTCGGTCTCATCTCGTTCCTGGTCTTTCATGCGGCGCTTCGCCTCAATCAGCAAGTGTTCCGTCGCGATATTCTGATTCAAAAAAGTAGCGACCATAAGATCATTCAAACGCTCCAGAGGTGTGTCCCATGCCTCCCTGCAACGCTGAATGAGTCCTGTGGAGATATCGCCACTCCATGGACCTAAAATATCCGACACTGCCAAGGTGGAGGTCATGAGGCTGCCTTTGAGAGAATTTGAAGAGCTGGTAATTTCGCACGCTTGGGAGATTGATGAATAGCGAAATCGACCGACAGCTACTGCCCGATTGCCGCCTGTCGCGAAGGGCAGTAACCGGCCAATTGCTGCCTTTCGTGGCATGCAGCTCTCGACCCAAAGCGGCCCCTCACGGAGGGCAGGAATCGGCCACAATAGGTCTAACGTATCGCTGTTTAGTTTACATTCGAAAACCCGAGATTGAATTTTTCAGCCGAAGACCTACCCAACTCCCTGATTGCCTTGGTCAGCACAGTAGCTGTAACTTTGATCTTCAGTCAGCGAGGATATATTTTTGAACGACTCTGAACATCTGAAAAGACTGTGCGCCCGTTTCAACTCTGGAGAGCATCTGAGGTTTACGTTTTTCTGGGGGCACCAGCGCAGCAAAACTGTCGTCACGGCTTCGTGCTTCAGCCAATGGTTCGAGGCCGGGTTCATTGTCGAGGGGCAACATTACCCGACGGCCGAACACTTCATGATGGCCGAGAAAGCGGCCTTGTTCGACGATCAGGAAAATCGTGCGCAGGTGCTCCACGCTCCTACGCCTAATGCCGCCAAAGCACTTGGCCGCAACGTGCGCGGATTTAATGATAAGGTTTGGCTGCAACACCGCTACGACATTGTTGTTCGAGCGAACCAGGCCAAGTTCTCTCAGAATCCGCAGTTAAACGAATATCTTCTACAAACCGGTTCGCGCGTTATTGTCGAAGCCAGCCCGGTTGATAACATCTGGGGTATAGGGCTCGCACAGGACAACGCGGATGCGAATAATCCAAATCTGTGGAAAGGTTTGAATCTGTTGGGGTTTGCGCTGATGCAGGTGCGGGACGGGACTAGTATCCCAGCCCCAAGGTAGTGACCTGACCTTACTCGCGAAAAACGCAGAAGCCTTGGCGAACGCCAAGGCTTCTTGCATGCGGCCTTTGACCGTGGCGACCGTACAAACCCTGCTGCCAACGACCCGTACCAACCGGTGTTGATGTTCAAGACACGCGTTCGATACGGCTCACCCAACAGACAATTAGCACCTACGCCGGGCCATCAAGTTTTTTACGTTGAAGCCAGTTATCAATGGCAACCACAAGTTCTGACTTGCACTCCACTGGCAGCCAATGCGCGCCCGGCAGGCTCGTTAGGGTGAGGTCCGCACACGCTGCCCGCATCGGGTCGCCCAAGCGATTGCCCTTGATGTTGTTCATCTGGTCGTAGTCGCCGTTCACAAACAGGACCGGCAATGACAACCTGCCGCCATGGGGCGCGCGACGAGCGTAGGCGATGTTGGCGTCGTCGTTCAGATACCAGGCGCAGGGCGTGCGGAAGCCGCGTTCCTCGAAGGCCTGTACCAGTACGCTGAAGTCCGCCGCGGGCCAAAGCGCCGGATCAGGCTGGGTCGGCGGGGCGCGATGACGGGCGCCGAACCGTCCGCCGTTGCGTGTCACTTCGGCATTCGACGCGACCTTGCCAATGCTCTGCGGGTCTGCTCGTCGATAAATCGAGGCCAGCGATGCCGCTTTGTCTGCATCCAGGTCAGCGACGGCTGATGCGAAGTGCGTAGTGTAGTAGCGGTAATAATCCCATTGACCATCAGGAAACTGGCTGGCCGGATAGATCGCCCGGTCGACGAGTGGAACCAGCGTCGGTAACGCGTTCGTGTCGGGGAAATACGGCACCGAGATCAGCACCACGCCGCGACTGCGCTGTGGTTCGTGAGCCACCCATTCACCGGCCACAACACTGCCCCAGTCGTGGCCCACCCAGATGGCGGGCTTGCCGCCCAGATGGTCATGCAGTTCGGCCATGTCCACCACGATCTTTTCCATTGTGTATTCACGAATCGATTCTGGAGCGGCAGATTTGCCATAGCCGCGCATATCCGGCGCGACGCAGTGCCAGCCCTTTGCAGCGAACGCTTGCATCTGCGCGCGCCAGACCAGGCTAAGCTCCGGCCAACCATGCAGGAACATCATCAGCGGCCCATCGGCTGGTCCGGCCTCCAGATAATGCGTCGTATGGCGCGGGCTGCTGAACATGCGCGAGGTCAGGGTGGATGTGGACACGAGTGCTCCCCATGCGTTGCCGCCGGACATCAGCACCGCGGCTGCGCCCATACTGACAAGTAGCGATCGCCGACTGAGCGACAGCGCTGGCGACGTGGGGTCCAGCGCGATGGCGATACGGTGATTTTGGCGAGGTGTTCAGCTAAAGCCGGCCTTCATCTGGAAGTTGCTCACTCTGACGGGCGTGAGTGGCAGCGATTAACTATCCGCTTCGGGCTATTTCAGGGCTTGCACTCAATGCCCCCTGCGACTCAACCCCGGCGTCTTGCCCGTCACACGCTTGAACGCCCGACTGAATGCCGCCTGGGAGGTATAGCCCAAGCGCTGCGCCACCTCTTCAATCGGCAGCCTTTCGAGCGTCAGCCATTGGCTGGCCAGCCGCATTCGCACTTCGGTGACGTAGCGCAGCGGGGTCATGCCAATCGTCAGTTGAAAACGCTCGGCAAACACCGAGCGGGATGTGTTGCATTGCTCCGCCAACTGCTCGACGCTCCAGTCGCGGCCCGGCTGCTGGTGCAGCGCCAGCAGCGCACCTGCCAGCCGCGGATCGCGCAGGGCGGCAACCAGACCGGAGGCGTTGCCGCAGGCGCATTCCACCCAACCGCGAACGACCATGGCGGCGACCACGTCGGCCAGTCGCGCGAGGATGCCGGCGAAGCCGACGCGTGCGGCGCTGACCTCGCGCTCCATGGTGCCGAGGATAGGCACCAGTCCGGGGTAACGCTGGCCGCCGGCATCAATCAGCATCAGGCTGGGCATCAGTTTGCCAAGGCCATGCAGGCTGCCCAATTCGAATTCCATGCAGCCACTGAACACAATCGTGCTCGGCGTGGGGCCGGCATCGGTGCCGGTGTGCACCGCGCTGATGGTGTCGCCAAGGGGCTCGCCGTCCAGCAGGTCGATGTCCTGGGCAGGCGCGTCCGTGTGGGAGAGCAACTGATGGGCCGCGCCATGGGAGAGGAATACGGCGTTGCCGGCGGACAGCGCATAGGTCGTCCCGTCTTCCATGCGCAGCACCGCGTTGCCGACCGCCAGGAAGTGGAACCAGGCGTGCCCAGGTTTGGCCGCGAAGCCCAAGCCGAAGGCCGGGCCTGCGTGGATACGCCGGTACTCGACGCCGCGCAGGCGCATGCCACGCAGCAGCTCGTTGATGAGGTCCGAGGAGAGAGCAAACGGGTCTGTGGGCATTGTTCAGGCGTTTTGATCAAAAAATCGAGGTTTTCGATCATAGATCATCCTGAATCTCGCGCCTAGACTGCGGGTCGCCATAAAGATTGGAGATTCGTGCAATGACTGACCTTGTATGCAACGCCGTAGCCGACAGCCGCCCTGGCGCCGAGCCGGATGCAGAACCCGCAACCCCCGCGTGGATGGCCGTATTCTCGCTGGCCATGGGCGTGTTTGGATTGCTGACCGCCGAGTACCTTCCGGCCAGCCTGTTGACGCCGATGGCGACTGATCTGGGGGTGTCCGAAGCGCTGGCCGGCCAAGCGGTAACGGTGACCGCCGTGGTGGCGCTGTTCGCCGGCCTGTTGGTGCCAGGCTTGACGCGCGGTATCGATCGCCGCTGGGTGTTGCTGGGGTTTTCCACATTGATGATCGCTTCCAATCTGTTGGTGGCTATTTCTTCCAGTTTCGCGGTGCTGTTGTTGATGCGCATCTTGCTGGGCATCGCCCTGGGCGGGTTCTGGAGCATGGCGGCGGCGGTGGCGATGCGCTTGGTGCCGGCTGCTTTGTTGCCGCGAGCGCTGTCGATCATTTTCAGCGGCATTGCCATCGGAACGGTGGTTGCGGTGCCGCTGGGCAGCTTTCTGGGCGGCCTCTATGGCTGGCGCAGCGCGTTCTTTGCCGCGGCGGCGGTGGGGGGGGTGACCTTGGCTTTCCAGTCGTTCACGCTGCCCAGCCTTGCGCCGCGGCGACCTGCACGCCTGCGCACGGTGCTGGAGGTGTTGCTGCGCCCGGGCATCGCCGTGGGCATGTTCGGTTGTGTGCTGGTGCACAGCGGCCATTTTGCGATGTTTACCTATATTCGGCCGTTCCTCGAAGGTACGACCGGCATTGGTCCGCAAGGGTTGTCGTTGATGCTGCTGGGGTTTGGTGTGGCGAACTTTGTCGGCACGCTGGTGGCCGGGTGGCTGCTTCCCCGTCATCCGCTGGCCACCCTGGTGTTGATGCCGGCATTGGTGGGCGTTGCGGCACTGGCATTGGTCCTGTTGCCGGCCTCGGTGCCAGGGCAGGCCGTTCTGCTGGCGGTCTGGGGTCTGGCCTTTGGGGGCGTGCCGGTGGCGTGGTCGAACTGGGTCGCCAGCGCGGTCCCTGACCAGGCGGAGAGCGCCGGCGGCATGGTGGTGGCGTCTGTGCAGTCGGCCATCGCCACAGGCGCAGCCGCCGGCGGTGCGATGTTCAGCCTCGGTGGCAGCGCAGGCGTCTTCGTCGCGGCGGCCGCGCTGATGCTGCTGGCCGCGTTGCTGATTGCACTGCGTGTACGGGTCCCTTCTGCGCAGGGCGCCGCCGGGAACACGCCGGCGCTGCACCTTTGATCCCGTTCCCCATCCCCCGATGTGCAGTTTGATCAGGTTTTGCTTCGGCGGCTTGGCTCAGGTTCGGCTTGAGCCAACCGTTCTACCAACCTCACAAGATAACCGTCGGTATCCTGGACGATGAATTCGCGCTGGCCTACTTGTCGATGATGGGGGCAACCGCTTCAACATCAATCTGCAGGTTGATGCCTCGTCCAAATGGCTTGGCCAGTGGCGCAGTCAGCCATTGCTGACCGCACTCAGGGGTTGGCTTTCAGCCGCCCCAGCACCGCCGTGCGCAGGCAGCCCCAGGCGATGAACCCGATGACCAGTACCTCGGCCACACCCATAAGCACATTGAATGAAAAGGCGAGCGGTTGTTCGGCCCAGTAGAACGTCGTATACCCCGTGCGAAACCCACTGATCCGCAGCCGCCCGCTGAGTACCGCCGGCACCAATGCCACAACCTGTGTCACTTCCAGTACTGCCAGAAAAGCACCCACCAAGGTGAGCAGGGCGCGTAAGGGAGTGCCGAGTTTTTCAGTGGGTTCAACCGCAGGCGCGGGGCCTTTGGCCGTGCGCAACCTGGCGCTTTTTGCGGGCGACGGGGCAGGGCGATAAGGTGCCGGCTTGCTGGCCGCCGAGCCAATGACGACCTCGGTGGGCACGGCGACCTCCAGGTAGTCGGCCAGCGTCCGCAGCCACAGATCGGTGCGCTTGCTTCCCGGCACCACCGGGACGTTATCGGTGGTCAAGCGCTGCTCGCTGCCGTCGCGCATCATCAGCCATAGCTGGGTATAGGCGGGCTCGGCCTGTTCGCGGCGGCGAAGTTCAAGGGCGTGTGGCGTGTCGATGGTGAAGACCGACCCGATACGTTCGCGACGCCCGAAGAAGTTTCGCGTGCGCCGCTTGCCTTCACCGTCGAGGCGCGACAGCAACAACGACTCGTGCATGCCCATGTACACCATCAGTGCCAGACCCAGGGCAGGCATCAGCAGCAGCGCGAGCACTAACAACAGGGTCGCCAGTGGGTCCAGGTCCGCCAGTTGTGATTGCCATTCGGTGAGCCAGAATCCCACGCATGCCACCGGCAGGATGAAGGCGATTGCGCCCACCAGCAGCACCGTTGCGGTCTGTACCCGATTGCACGAGTGGATGTGCAGGTCACCGTTGGCGGTGCGTTCGAAGCGGTGCCCAATTAGCATGCGGGAGTCTCTATGCACTGACTTCAAGACCGGCGCGCAGGCCGGGGTCGAGGTTGATGCAGCGCAGGATACCTTATGCCGGGCCCGTCGCGGGCGGCCATACGCAGGCCCTGTCGCGATTGCCTTTGATTAGATTGAACACCTGAAAACTCAGGCCGCCTAACCCAGACAGGCCACTTGACTGCACCGCCAGAGCAAGCGGCGTTTACCTGGCTGCGGTCGGCCATGCGTGGCAACGCAGGTGCCGATGCAGGCGTCAAAAGGGGGTTTCAATGAGCGAGGATTTCGCCGGTTTTTTCACCACGTACACCATTCTGGGCATTTCGCTGGCCAGTTGGGCCCTGGCGGTTTGCGCCGCTGGGCTCAGCTACTTGCTGGCAAGAACAGCCATCCGTTTTGTGTTTCGCAAGGTCCAGGCCAGGGCAAGCGCCGGCAATGGCCATCTCAGTTATATCGCCAGCCAAGTGCTGTCGGCGACCAGTACGACATTACTGCTGTTGGCCTCGATCCTGGTCGGGATTGGTCTGCTTGATCTGCCGGAGCGCTGGCTTGGGCGGGTCAGCAGCCTGTGGTTCGTGGTAGCGGCATTGCAGATCGGCCTGTGGGCCAACCGCGCCTTGGCGCTGGGGCTGCACCGATATTTTTCTCGCCACAGCGCTAATGGGGCATTTCAAGTGAGCGCCCTGGCCACCCTGAGTCTGTGGGGTGTCAAGGTGTTGTTATGGGCAGTGATCCTGCTGGCGATGCTGTCGAACCTGGGCGTCAATATCACTGCGTTTGTCGCCAGCCTCGGCGTGGGCGGTATCGCGGTGGCGCTGGCGGTGCAGAACATTCTGGGCGATGTGTTCGCCTCGCTGTCCATTGCCGTGGACAAACCTTTTGAAGTCGGTGACTTCATCGTGGTGGGCACGCTCGCCGGTACGGTTGAGCACGTTGGCCTGAAGACCACGCGCATTCGCAGCCTGGGCGGCGAGCAGATTGTCATGGCCAACGCCGACATGATCGGCAGCACCATCCAGAACTACAAGCGGCTGCAGGAGCGGCGGATTGTGTTCGAATTTCGCTTGACGTATGACTGCTCCACCGAACAGATCCGGCAGGTGACACAACGGGTGCAGGACATTATCAACGCTGAAGAATTGGCCAGGTTCGACCGCTGTCATTTCAGGAGTTTTGGTGAGAGCGCGCTGGAGTTCGAGACCGTCTATATCGTCCTGGACGCGAGCTATAACGTCTACATGGACGTGCAGCAACGGATCAACCTGAGCATCATGGAAGCGGTGGCCGAGCTGGGGACTGCCTTTGCATTCCCGTCGCGGACCGTGCACGTGGCCTCGCTGCCCGAGGCTGCGGCAGTGCCTGCTCGGACGCAAGTTTCATCGCGTGTCGAGCATGCCTGACGAACCGACTGCGAAGGCGGCGGCATTGCTGGCATTTTCATCGCCTGATCCACCGCTTT
>JAFHKH010000169.1 GCA_016937595.1 Pseudomonas cedrina subsp. fulgida
CGATGCAGACACCTCGGTACATCAGGCACACCGATTTGATGCCATCGCAGGCAAGCCAGCTCCCACAGGAAAGCCATCAAGGTAGGTGCATGCGCCTTCGATCTGCGCTGGAACGCAGATCGCATCCCTGTACACTGCGGTTCCGCCAAAAGGAGCCCGCCATGCTGATTGTTGCCGACGAAAATATTCCGCTGCTCGATGCATTTTTCCAGGGATTTGGCGAGATTCGCCGCGTGCCCGGCCGGTCCATCGACCGCGCCACGGTCGAACAGGCCGATGTGCTGCTGGTGCGCTCGGTGACCAACGTCAACCGCGCGTTATTGGCGGGCTCCAAGGTGCGCTTCGTCGGCACCTGCACCATCGGTACCGATCACCTGGACCTCGACTACTTCAAGCAGGCCGGTATCCAGTGGTCCAGCGCCCCCGGCTGCAATGCGCGCGGCGTGGTGGATTATGTGTTGGGCAGCCTGATGACGCTGGCCGAGATCGAAGGCGTCGACCTCAAGCGGCGCACCTACGGCGTGGTCGGCGCCGGTGAAGTCGGCGGGCGGCTGGTCAAGGTGCTCAAGGGCTTGGGCTGGCAGGTGCTGGTTTGCGACCCGCCCCGGCAGATCGCCGAAGACGGCGATTACGTCAGCCTGGCGCAGATCATCGAGCAATGCGACGTGATCAGCCTGCACACGCCGCTGACCAAGTCCGGCAACGGCGCCACCTGGCACCTGTTCGACCGTCAGCGCCTCGACCAGCTCAAACCTGGCACTTGGCTGATCAACGCCAGCCGTGGCGCGGTGGTGGACAATGCCGCCCTGCGCGAAGTGCTGCTCAAGCGTGAAGACCTGCAAGCGGTGTTGGACGTGTGGGAAGGCGAGCCCCAGGTTGACGCCGACCTGGCCGACCTGTGCGTACTGGCCACGCCGCACATTGCCGGCTACAGCCTGGACGGCAAGCAGCGTGGCACGGCGCAGATCTACCAGGCGTTCTGCGCGCATCTGGGCCTTGAACCGAGCATCCAATTGAGCGACCTGTTGCCGTCACCCTGGCTGGCCGAGGTACACCTGAACGCGTCGACCGACCCGGCCTGGGCGCTCGCAACCTTGTGCCGCGGCGTGTACGACCCGCGCCGCGATGACGCGGACTTTCGTCGTAGCCTTGTGGGCAGCGTGGATGAACAGCGCACGGCCTTTGACCTGCTGCGCAAGCACTACCCCGAGCGTCGCGAGATCGATGGCTTGAAGGTGCGTATCAACGGTGAGTCGGCCGAGTTGTCGACGATCGTGTCCGCACTCGGCGCGACAGTGGTTTAGGCACCCAATAAAAAACCCGGCCACCTGGGCCGGGTTTGAAAGAGCTTCGGCGCTTCAGCCTTGCTGCGCAGGCTTGACCAGGCGCTGTTCCAGTTCGCTGCACGCTTGCTGGATCATCTCTTCGGTAATCTGCACTTCGCGGCCTTGAGCGTCAATGTAGGTGCAAGGCAACGCCTGCGGTTGGCGGATCACTTCAATCTTGGCATCGCTGCTGTTTTGCAAGGTCATGGCCTGTCTCCTCATCAGGTTGTGTCCCTATTCTAATTCCCCCGCGTGACCAGGCTATTACAGCTCCCTGCGCGATCACCGGTTCGAACGCCCAGTGCACCAGAAACCGCTATGAATTTCCAGCCAGGGGTTAGACCGAAAACCTCTAGCGGCTGGCCACGGTAGGCATAATTAACCTGACTCATTGTTATTCGCCCAAGTTCCCCCAATGTTGATGTACAGGTTCCTCTTTGGTGATGCCCTCATGTTCTCAGTCCGTCAACGCCGCGCGATTCGCCTGGCCAGCCGCTTTGTTGCGCCGTACCGCTGGCAGGCGCTCGGCGCCCTGTTGGCGCTTATCGTCACCGCCGGTATTACCTTGTCCATGGGGCAGGGCATTCGCTTGCTGGTGGACCAGGGGTTCATGACCCAGTCACCGCACCTGCTCAACCAGTCCATCGGTCTGTTCATGGTCCTGGTAGTGGGCCTGGCGGTGGGCACGTTTGCGCGTTTCTACCTGGTGTCGTGGATCGGTGAGCGGGTGGTGGCGGATATCCGTCGGCAGGTGTTCAACCACTTGATCTACCTGCATCCGGGCTTCTATGAGAACAACCGCAGTTCGGAAATCCAGTCGCGGTTGACCACCGACACGACCTTGCTGCAATCGGTGATCGGCTCCTCGCTGTCGCTGTTCCTGCGCAATGCCTTGATGGTCATCGGCGGCATCGTGTTGCTGTTTGTGACCAACCCTAAACTCACCAGCATCGTGGTGGTGGCGCTGCCGTTGGTGCTGGCGCCAATCCTGATTTTTGGCCGGCGCGTGCGCAGCTTGTCGCGCCAGAGCCAGGACCGCATCGCCGATGTGGGCAGTTATGTGGCCGAGACCCTCGGCCAGATCAAGACCGTGCAGGCCTACAACCACCAGGTGCAGGACGAACAGCGCTTCGCCGTGACCGTGGAGGACGCCTTTACCACCGCACGCAAACGCATCCTGCAGCGTTCCTGGCTGATTACCCTGGTGATCATGCTGGTGCTCGGCGCCGTGGGCGTGATGCTGTGGGTCGGCGGCATGGACGTGATCAGCGGGCGGATTTCCGGCGGCGAGCTGGCGGCGTTCGTGTTTTACAGCCTGATTGTCGGCAGCGCGGTCGGCACGCTCAGTGAAGTGCTCGGCGAGTTGCAACGCGCGCCGGGGCCGCCGAGCGGATTGGCGAATTGTTGCAGTCGAACAATGAAATCCAGGCGCCTGCCACTGGAACCGTGCCATTGCCGGCGCGGGTCAGCGGTCGCATGGCGCTGCAGGACCTCGCGCTTTGCCTACCCCTCGCGGCCGGACAGCTACGCCATCGACGGCTTGAGCCTGAGTATCAACCCCGGAGAAACCCTGGCGCTGGTAGGCCGTCCGGTGCCGGCAAGTCGACCCTGTTCGACCTGTTGCTGCGTTTCTACGACCCCCAGCAGGGCCGCATCCTGCTCGAAGGCCACCCGCTGACCGAACTCGACCCCATGGACCTGCGCCGCCACTTTGCCCTGGTGTCCCAGAGCCCGGCGCTGTTTTTTGGCAGCGTCGAAGAAAACATCCGCTACGGCAACCCGGCCGCCACGCCGCAGCAGGTCGAAGCCGCCGCGCGCATCGCCCACGCTCACGACTTCATCCTGCAAATGCCCGATGGCTACCAGACCCACCTTGGCGAAGGCGGCATGGGCCTCTCCGGCGGCCAGCGCCAACGCCTGGCCATCGCCCGCGCCTTGCTGGTGGACGCGCCGATCCTATTGCTGGACGAAGCCACCAGCGCGCTGGATGCCCAGAGTGAACACCTGATCCAGCAGGCTTTGCCGCAATTGATGCAGGGGCGCACCACGCTGGTGATCGCCCATCGACTGGCGACGGTGAAGAATGCTGATCGGATTGCGGTGATGGACCAGGGTAAATTGGTGGCAGTGGGCACGCATCAGCAGTTGATTGCGAGCAATCCGTTGTATGCACGGTTGGCGGCGTTGCAGTTCAGTGATGGGGTGGAAGTGGATTGAAGCTGCGCATTGCCAGACCCTTAAGGCATCATGTGCGCTTTCGTTATTGAACTGGATGAGGACATGAGCCGTTATCAACCTCCATTGACCCTGACTGCAAAAATGCTGGCGCTGGTAGCCGATATCAGTGAGCAGATCGGTCAGCTTTCAGTCGGTGACGATAAGCATCAGACGCCCCAGCTCAGACGCGGCAATCGAATACGCACCATCCAGGCCTCGCTGGCTATTGAGAACAACACCCTCAGTGTGGAGCAGGTAACGGCTGTTCTGGACGGAAAACGGGTGTTGGGGCTGCCTCGTGAAATTCAGGAAGTGCGCAATGCATTCACTGCTTACGAAGCCTTGCCACAATGGACACCGAGCGATCGAGCGCATCTGCTGAAGGCCCACGAATTGCTGATGTACGGACTGATCGACGATGCGGGTCGGTTTCGTCAGGCCGGTGTCGGTATCTATCGAGGCGAGCAATTGGTGCATATGGCGCCACCTGCAAGTCGCGTGACGCACCTGGTGGATGATCTGCTGCAGTGGTTGTCGGCTTCGGATTGGCATCCACTGATCGCAAGTTGCGTGTTCCATTACGAGTTTGAGTTCATCCATCCATTTGCAGACGGTAACGGGCGAATGGGACGGCTTTGGCAAACCCTGATTTTGAGCCAGTGGCGCCCTGTATTGGCTTATTTGCCGGTTGAAGCGGTGATTTGCGAGCAGCAGGACGCCTACTATGCCGCGCTGTCGGCGGCAGACCAGCGAGCCGAGGCAACTCCCTTCGTTGAGTTCATGTTGCAGGCGTTGAACCTGGCATTGGCCGAAGCGGTGCAAAGCGAGCGCCCGGCGATCTCATAAAAAATGCCCGCATCTCTCAATGCGGGCATCGGTATTGTAGGCGCGAGGGGGACGCCTACATATTGTTACTGATCATCAAAATACCGCTCATGCCAATCCACCAACGGCTGTGGCGAGTTGAGTTTCTGTCCGTAGATCACCGAATAAGACAGCACGTTCTGCACATACTGGCGGGTTTCATCGAACGGGATGCTTTCCACCCACACATCGAAGCTCAGGTGATCCGCGCCGCGCAGCCACTGGCGCACACGTCCTGGGCCGGCGTTGTAGGCGGCTGAGGCGAGCACGCGGTTGCCGTTGAACTGGCTGTGCACCTGGCTCAGGTAGGCGGCGCCGAGCTGGATGTTCTTGTCCGGGTCCAGCACCTGGGCCGGTGAGGCCAGGGGAATACTGAATTTGCGCGCGGTTTCCTTGGCGGTGCCGGGCATCAGTTGCATCAGGCCGCTGGCGCCGACGCCGGAGCGGGCGTCGTCCATGAACGCGCTTTCCTGGCGGGTGATGGCGAAGATCCAG
>JAFHKH010000017.1 GCA_016937595.1 Pseudomonas cedrina subsp. fulgida
GAGCGTGGGAACGATCACAAAAACCGAAATTTCCGACAAGGATTTGAGGTTGCCCCTAGGAAACCCGATCTCTAGTCTCCGTACACCGCTGCAAACTCAGCGGTCGGGCGTCGCGGCCCGGTTTAAATCAGGCGCAAAGTGCCATTGTCCGCTTTCAGTTGACGACTTTTTATCGTCTACTGTGCGGCCTTATGGTGGCTGTGCGCGGGATACCTTAGGGTATGCCGGTTTCCTGATTCCGGTCCGCGAACCTGCGTACAGCTACCACCTAATCGCGTCGCGGTGATCGGGTGGAAGCTCCACTTAAATCAGGAGTTTCACCATGATTAAACCCACCCCAAATCCCCCGGTCGCGTCAGTATCCAACGTGCTGTTTACCGTGAAGGACGGCATCCCCACCGAAGACCTGATGGTCAACCTCAGCGAAACACTGGCCTCTGCCAACGCCCTGACTTGCGACTTTGCCTTTGATCTGGAAGGAGCGCGGCGAGAAAGCGCGCTGGGTATTGCGCAGTTGATCGAGATAGCGCGGTTGCTGGCCCAGCGGGTGCTGGATGATATTGCGCCATCACCCGAGACAGCGCTGGGCAAACCCTAAGCGATCAACACACATGAGCGGAATTAGTGACCGCAAACCGGCTTGTCTGTGGGAGCGCTTGCTCGCGAATACGGTGGGTCAGTGAGTAATGTGCCAACTGACACACCGCCTTCGCGGGCAAGCCCGCTCCCACATTTGGCCCGCACTTCGCCAGTTTTATACCTATTGGCTGTGAGGCCGTCCGGGTGCAAACCCCTTTGCCACAGAGAGGTTCGTCAGTCGTTGAAAATTGTGTAGATACCTATGAACAGCCGGGTTCGGTATGAATTATCGCTCGGTATTCACGCCAGGCCGGGGTCCACGCGTTTGCCGATGTCCTTGAGCCGCGCCAGTTGATCGATCATCGAGGGGGATTCGTCCAGGCAACTGACGAAGGTCCACAGGTAAGTCATTACCGCGTAGATATGCCCGGCTTTTATCTCCGGCGCCAGGGCCAGTTGCGTAATCGCGACCACGAACAGCAGCGCCGCCAGCAGGCCAATGGACAGGAAGGCAATGGCTTCGCGGTCGGACAAGCCGATGCGCAAGCGCGACAGCAGGTGATAGTGACGGCGCAGGGTGTGCGCGCCGACTTTTTCCACCAGGCCGATCTCTTTTTCCAGGCGATTGTTCAAGCGCTCATGCAAGCGCTGGTTGCGCCGCGCAAAGCCAGGCATGAGGGTGACGCACAGCAGCAGCGCGAGCAGGCACGCCAGGCCGACCCAGGGTTCGATCACCAGCAGCATCGCCGCCGCGCCGACGATCGATACCAGCGCGGTGGCAATCGTGGCACGTGCTTCTCGAAAAAATCGACGAAATCCCGCGCCAGCACCACCCGCGCCGCAGCCCTGGAGGTGCTGTGGCGTTGCAGGCGCTGGTTGAGAATCACCGGTACCGCCAGGTCGGCGTAGATGCGCGTGAAGGTGCGCGTATCCAGCGCCCGGCGCGCCGCGCCGACGACCCAGAAACCGAGCACGACGGCGGCGTACCACACGGCACTGGCGGCATCGCCACGGATGATCGAGTCGACGGCAAACCCGGCGAACAGCGGATAGGCCAGCAGCAAGGCGTTTTCCAGCGCGACCAGCGACAAGGTGCCGGACAGTTTGCCGGGGTAGGCCCTGGCGATAGCCTTGAGGGTCTGGCTGGCGGATTGCTGCCCCAGCTTTTTACTTTCTTCGAGCAGAATCGGCGGCGTTACGGCTGGCATGGGGCGCCTGTGGAGTACGTGCTGCGTTGATAAATGTCACGGGTGACGTCGAGCAGGTAACGCACTTCGTCGGTCATCAATAACAGATCAATCTGGACTTCTTCGACAATGATTTCCGCGGTAATCAATATACAAATAGCCGGGGCGATGACCAGCCAGTGGTAGTACGACAGTGTCACTAATGAAACGCACACGCCGATTAACCATAACGCCAAGACACTTTGCGGGGCGTACTTCTGCAGCGGAATCCAGAAGCGTTGCAACTTTCTCAATTTAAACTTGTAGAGCGAAAGTGACGCTTCCAGTTGCTTAAGGTCGATAGCGTTGCGAGCTGAATGCTGTGTCGGCATAACAGTTATCCACGTGAGAACGTTAAACATCAGAGCCAGGCAGGCGACAATACGGCTATTCGCTGTCCCGGCGCTCATGGCCCGGCAGCGTTTGGCTGAGCCAGGCGAGATTGACTTCATTGACTTCCACCCAGTCACCCCTGGCGGGAATCCTTTCGCAACTCATGAAAGCAATACAACGTCCGTGTGTGTCCAGTAAGGCAAAGTGGCGGTATTTTCTTGCCCGTTTGAGCAGGCCAATACACAAACGCATGCCATCACCTTGTTAGGTATTCATATACAACGGTTGTTTATCGAGTGTTATGTAGGGGCAGTGAAACTTGATGCGGTAGGCCAACTGAGTTCAAACAAAGTGCCGCTGTTTATCAATGTGCGACAGGTCACCGCGCCGCCATGGGCGATGGCAATCGCGCGCACCACGGCAAGGCCCAGGCCACTGCCGCCCTGGGCGCGCGAGCGTGAACTTTCGCCACGCTGGAACGCCTCGAAAATATGCTCGGCGAACGCCGCATCGATCCCCGGACCTTCATCCGCGACCCTCAGGAAGTGACCACGCTCGTCACTGCCCAATTCAATGCTGACCGTGCCCGGCGTGGCATGCCGGCGAATATTGTCGAGCAGCGCCAGCAAGGCCTGGCGGATGCGACCGGGGTCGCAGTAGACGGGGCCCTTGCGCAGGTTCAACTGCAGGCTAAAGCCGGCGCTGTTCAAGCTCGGCTCGAACAGCCGCGCTTCGGCCTCCAGGGCGTCGGCCAGTTCCACCTCACTGAGCGCCAGGACCAGGTGGCCGTTATCGCCCATGCCCACCACACGCAGGTCTTCGACCAGGCGGGTCAAGCCTTCGACCTGGCCGAGCAGGCTGTAGAACTGCGCGGTGTCCGGTTCGAAAACGCCCTCGGCCAACCCCTGCAGACGGCCGCGCAGGATCGTCAGCGGGGTGCGCAGTTCATGGGCAATGGCGGCATTCCAGAAGGCTTGCTCCTCGGCCATGTGTTTGAGTCGATTCGCCATGCTATTAAAGTCATCCACCAACAGGGCGGCTTCGCCCAGGGAAAGATCGGGCGCCACGGCGCGCGCATCCAGGTCGCCGGCCGCCAGGCTGCGCAGGCTCGTCGCCACCGAATTGAGCGGCATCAGAATGCGCTTGGACAACTTGACCGCCATCGCCACGCCCAAGCTCAGGCTGACGCAGGTGATCAGGCTCATCCACAGCCATTCCACGCCACTGGGCAGCCATTCATCCGCTTCCAATTCCAGCTCCGTGGGCGGCGACAGGTTCCACAGCACCGCGTAGAACACATAGGAGCCCACGACCGCGAGGGCTATCACGCACAGGACCACGCCCGTCATCGACAAGATGATTTGCCGGCTCAAACTGTTGGGCACTCTCATGCCTGGCTCCCGAACCGGTAGCCGACGCCACGGATGCTGGTCGGTACGCCGTGCAGGCCGAGGTCTTCGATCTTGCGGCGCAACTTGCTGATATGGCTGTCGACGGTACGTTCCAGGGTGTCGCTTTCCGGCGAGCAGAGCACCAGCAGTTCGGCACGGCTGAACACGCGGCGCGGCGCCTTGGCCAACTGTGCGAGCAGGTTGAATTCGGTCACCGTGAGGTGCAGCGGCTGTTTGCGCGTGCCGATGTAGACGTTCACTTCATGGCTGTCGATGTCGATTTCAAAGGCGTCAACGCGCAGCACACGGTGGCCGGCGCCCCGATCGCCGCAACGGCGCAGCACGGCCTGGATCCTGGCGATGACTTCCGCCGGGTTGAAGGGTTTGACGATGTAATCGTCCGCGCCAATGCGCAGGCCCATCAGCTTGTCCATGTCCTGGTCGTGTGCCGTCAGCATGATCACCGGTGTGTTACCGCGATGACGCAACTCCGCCAGCACCATCCAGCCGTCCAGCTTGGGCATCATCACATCGAGCAGCACCAGGTCGGGCTTGAGTTGTTGATGCAGTTCCAGCGCGCGTCGCCCGTCCTGCGCATGGGCGGTCCGAAAACCGGCGCGCTTGAGGTAGGCCGTGAGGATATCGGCGATTTCCGGCTCGTCTTCGGCGATCAGCACCAGCGCCTGGTTGGCGGGCGGTGCGAGGAGTGATTCAGTCATGGGCTGCCCGTTCGATGTGCGGTGTTGCCGGTCAATGCGGCCAAGACGCACTGTTTTCCAGCAACGGAGTGAATGATGCACCGCAAGCATGCACGTTCAGCGAAGGGTTTGTGGAGAAATGATGGAGAGCCGAATTAATTTTTTCGCGGCACGGGGGAGGGCGTTCAGGCGAAACGGATACGCTCGTTGCAGGCGCTCTGCAGCATTTTGCGCTGGTAATCGCAGGGTGTCGTACTGACCAGTTTCTTGAAGTCGCGCAGGAAGTGCGACTGATCGGAAAAGCCCAGGTCCAGGGCCAGGTCCGAAAACGATAGATCATGCCGGGTGTTCAAGGATTCCAGCGCCGCCTGGCAGCGAATGATCCGGCAGAAGGTCTTGGGCGACAGGCCGGTGTCCTGGCTGAACTGGCGATGAATGGTGCGGCTGGTGTAGCCACTGAGGTCTTCCAGTTGCTGGATGCGCAGGTCACCGCGATGGGCCAGCGCCTGTTGGATGACCATGGCGGTGAGTTTCGAGGTGCGCCCCATCAGGCGCGGGGCCAGGTAGTCGTTGAACAGCTTGATCTGGTCCTGCAGCACGGGGGCGTTGACGATGCTTTCGAAAATAGGCTGGGCGAACGCCGACACTTCCAGCAGGTTCCATTCCCGTTCGGTCAGGTCCTCGGCCATCACATTGATGAAACCCGGAATCACCCCCGGCGCAACCGCACGCCGAAATAGTGATGGCCCTGCAGCAGTTCGACCCGCTGGGCCTCCAGCGGCGTGCCGCAGATCTTCACGGTGGGGCGCGTGGCGTCGCAGTCGAACACGATATCCACGCAGCCGTCCGGCACCGCCAGCAGGTCCGCCGAGTGGGCGACGTCGAAGGCATAGAAGTGCGAAATCGCCGGGTGTTCGGAGGGCATGACCGAATAGCGCGATGAGTTGAGGACGAACCAGGGTTGTTCGTAAGCAGTGTGCTGCCGCAGGGGCGGTGAACACAGGTTGGGCATGACCGGACCTTCAGCGCAGATATACGAAAATATTCACGCATTTTTCGCGCCAACTCCGAGGGCTGGCTCGAAACGCGATGTCCGAAATTTACAATACCGCCATCATACGCACGCCGATACTCGACCTCGATAGCGTGGGAGCAGCGCCTACCGCAGCGATATCCCCTTTCAGTCGAGAACAACAATGTCCACTACTACAAAAATAGACTTCATCTACTTGTCCGAGCAGGACATGATCCGGGCTGGCGTCACCGACATGCTCGCCTGTGTGAACACCATGGAAGAGATGTTCGGCCTGCTCTACAGCGGCGACTACCGCATGGCCGGCCCGAACAACGATTCCCACGGCGCGATGGTGGTGTTTCCGAAGGATTCGCCGTTCCCGAACATGCCCAAGCCAACGGCCGACCGCCGCATGATGGCGATGCCGGCCTACCTGGGCGGCAGCTTCTGCACCGCAGGCGTCAAATGGTACGGCTCCAACATCGCCAACCGCGACAAAGGCCTGCCGCGCTCGATTCTGATGTTTACCCTCAATGACCCTGACACCGGCGCGCCGTTGGCGCATATGTCGGCCAACTTGTTGTCGGCGTATCGCACCGGTGCGATCCCCGGCGTCGGCGCGCGCCACCTGGCCCGCAAGGACTCGAAAGTGGTCGGTCTGCTCGGCCCGGGCGTGATGGGCAAGACCACGCTCGCCGCCTTCATCGCCGTGTGCCCACAGATCGATACCTTGAAGATCAAGGGCCGTGGCGAGAAAAGCCTGAATGATTTTATTGGCTGGGTGAAGGAAACCTACCCGCAGATCACCACGATCAAGGTGGTCGACAGCCTTGAAGACGTGGTGCGTGATTCCGACCTTGTTACTTATTGTAGCTCCGGTGAGACCGGCGACCCCTCGATCTACCCAATTGTGAAGCGCGAATGGGTCAAGCCGGGGTGCTTCATGGCGATGCCCGCATCCTGCTCGCTGGACGAGGGGATGGAACGCGCCGACGTACGCAAAGTGCTGGACAACACCGGCCTGTACGAAGCCTGGTTCGAAGAGCTGCCCAAGCCTGCGCACCACACCGTGCCGGTGATCGGCGTGCGCTTCATGGACATGATCGCCGAAGGCAAGATGCAGGCGACGAGCTCGAGGATATCGGCAAGATCGTCGCCGGCGATGCCCAGGGCCGCCGCAACGATGACGAGATCATCATCATGTCGGTGGGCGGCATGCCGGTCGAAGATGTGGCGTGGGGCACGGTGGTGTACCGCAATGCCATCGAAAAAGGCATCGGCGTCAAATTGAACCTGTGGGAAACCCCGGTACTGCGCTGAGCCACTCCTTACCCAACTGAAGAGACCTTCGACATGACAAAAATCATCAAGCTCAAGACCGGTTCGCCGTTTGAAGACCAGGCCAGCTATTCGCGCCTGGTGGTGGTGGACAACTGGATCTACGTGTCCAACACCGCCGGCCGCAACCCGCAAACCAAGCTGATCCCGGAAGATATCCTGGAGCAGACGCACCAGGTGTTCGCCAACATCGAAACCGCGCTGGCCGCCGTCGATGCCAGCCTGGCCGACGTGGTGTGTTCGCGGGTGTTCATCCAGGATCCCAAGGATGTGCCGGCGGTGATGGCCTTGATCGGCGAGAAGTTTCGCGGCGTCGACCCGGCCAGCACCGTGACCTGCCCGCCATTGGGCTCGACGGTCTACAAGGTGGAACTGGAAGTGACGGCTTACCGCAACGCCTCCAAGGCGCAGGTCGAAGTGATTCGCCTGGCGCAGTAATCCGCTACGCGGCCGTGCGTTCGCACGGCGACCTTTATTGTTTTGCGAGTCTTGATTATGGCCCCGACGATTGCGCCCGTGAATACGTCCACCGAGTTCCCCACCACCACCTCCGTCGTCATCATTGGCGGCGGAATCATCGGCCTGACGGCTGCGCTGACCCTGGCCGAACGCAACATCTCGGTGGTGGTATTGGAAAAAGGCCGTATCGCCGGCGAGCAGTCCTCACGCAACCTCGGCTGGGTGCGCAAGACCAGCCGCCACGCCCACGATATTCCGCTGGCCCTGGCCGCGGACCGCTTGTGGGCGCAAATGCCCGAGCGGGTGGGCGCGGATGTGGGCTATCGCCAGGAGGGCATCATGTTCGTCGCGCGCAACGAGGCGCAAATGGCGATGCATGAAGGCTGGCTCAAATCGGTCGAACACCTGTCCCTTGATTCTCGATTGCTGAGCAAGCGCGAGATCGAGCAATTAGTGCCGGGCGGCGAGGGCGACTGGGCCGGCGGGATCTACACGCCGTCCGACGCGCGTGCGGAACCGACGCTGGCCAGCAGTGCCATTGCCAAGGCCGCCATGGCCCTGGGCGTGGTGATCATCGAGCAGTGTGCCGTGCGGACGCTGCAGATGTCTGCCGGCAAGGTCAGTGGTGTGGTGACTGAACAAGGCGAGATCCGTTGCGATCAGGTCTTGCTTGCCGGCGGCATGTGGTCGCGGCGCTTTTTGGGCAACCTCGGTGTGTCATTGCCGACCCTGGCCTTGACCTGCTCAGTGTTGCGTACCCACCCGATGCAGGGCCCGACTGAAATTGCCGTAGGCGCGCCGGATTTTTCGTTTCGCAAACACAAGGACGGCGGCTTCATCATTACCCAGCGTGGCAAGCTGGACGCCTTCCTGACCCTCGATCATCTGTTGCTTGCCAAGCAATACATGCCGCAATTTCGTGCGCAGCGCAGCGTGTTGAACGTGTCGCTGGGCAAGTATTTTTTCAACGACCTGGCGCTGCCCCGGCGTTGGTCGGCCGACAGCATCAGCCCGTTCGAACGCGTACGCATGCAAGACCCGGCTGCCAACCCGCGGCTCAACAATGATGCGATGAACAACCTCAAGGCGGCCTGGCCGGTATTCGAGCAAGCCCGGATAGCCCAAGCCTGGGCAGGCACTATCGATGTGACCCCGGATTCCAACCCGGTAATCGGCCCGGTTGCGCAAATTCCCGGCCTGACCGTGGCCACCGGCTTTTCCGGGCACGGCTTTGGTACTTCACCGGCGGCGGGTCAGCTGGCGGCGGATATTGTCAGCGGGCATACGCCCATTATCGATCCCAGCCCGTATCGCTTCGATCGTTTCTAAGTCGATCCAGGCCCTGCGCTCACGGAGCAAAACCATGTCCCCAGACAGCCGTTTTTTTACCAACCGCACCGGCTTGCGTCTGCATTTTCTACGTTGGGGCGACCCGAGCGGCGTGCCTCTGGTGCTGCTGCATGGTTTGCGCGCCTATGCGCAAACGTGGGAGTCGCTGGTCCAGGCGCTGGGCGCTGGTTATTGCATCTATGCCCTCGACCAGCGCGGCCGTGGGCTGAGTGACTGGGCCCCGGCGGTGAGCTATCACACGCAGTCCTATGTTGAGGACTTGCAGGACTTCGTCGCCCATGTCGGCCTGCAGCGCTTCGTGTTGCTGGGGCACTCACTGGGCGGCGCCAATGCCCTTGAATATGCACGGCAGACACCGGGACGCTTGCTTGCCCTGATCATCGAAGACATCGGGCCGGGTCTTCAAGCCAGGGCGACGGTGCGGCGCGCATCCGCCGCGAGATGAACCAGACTCCCCTGCGGTTCGACGACTGGCACGCCGCCCGCGCTTTCTGGCAGGCGTCACGCCCAGGCTTGTCGGAGCAGGGCCTGGCGTCACGCCTGGCGCATTCGATGAAGGCGAGCGAGGGCGTGATCACCTGGCGCCACGATCAGCAAGGTATCGCCGAGGCGCGCCTGAGCATCGAACCGACTGACTTGTGGCCGGCGGTTCGGGCCCTGGATTGCCCGACCCTGTTTATCCGCGGCGCGCGTTCGGATTTTCTGCCGGCGGCGACGCTGCAAGCCATGCGTGACTGCAATGCGCAGGTGCGCACCGCCGAAGTCGCGGACGCCAGCCATTATGTGCACGACGACCAAGGCGAGGTCTTCAACCGGCTGGTTAGCGAGTTTCTTGAGAACCTGGTAACGCCGGGCCGATGAATGCGCGGGTGCGGCGTATTGGCTTTTATGCAGCCTCTTGAGGGATTCGTCTTGTTGAAATAAGTGGCAGCCTTTACGAGGCTGTGCCAGCATCCGGCGACAAATTTTGGCAAGGAAGCTGAACAATGCTCGATGCTCTGGAAGGCACGCCACTCTGGGTTTACGGCGCATTTCTCTTGGTCTGCTACTACGGTGTGAGTGCCAGGAAAACCAGTCGTGAAAGTCAGCGATCGCTGATCATCACTCCGGTTGTTCTGGTGATCTGGTCACTCCTTTCTCTCAGCTACGCGGACCGCGTCGAGTTGACCGTGGGCAGTTGGTTCACGGGTCTGCTTTTAGGTGGCTTAGTCGCATTTGCGTTATTTCCTCGACGCGGGCTGACTTTGGACGAGGAGGGCAAGCACCTGATCGTGCCTGGGACATGGAAAGTGCTGGGTATCTCGCTTCTCTTTTTTGCCGTGAAATACTTCATCGGTTATCAAGCGGCCGTACATCCAGAATTCTCGGCCACTGTGCAAATGCTCGCCCTTGCTGGTGCCGCATCAGGGTTTACGGTCGGCTTGTTCTGCGGACGCACGGGTGTCTTCTACTTGGCGTGGCTCGCACTTCGACATGTCCAAGAAAGCAAACGCACTGTCTGAACTCGCTCGTTGATCGCTCGACGCTCCTTCTCGGGGCCAGGAATTGGGTTGGGAGATCGCTTGGCAGAACGCCGGAGGAGGGGAATTGCGGAGCAAAAAAAGTAAGGGCCTGCCCAGGTTTCCCTGGCAAGCCCTTGATATCTATGGTGCCCGAACCCGGAATCGAACCGGGACGCCCTTACGAGCGGGGGATTTTAAGTCCGCAAGGTATTCTTTTAAATACAACAAGTTAGCCACTATTCTGCACCGCTATGGGCAAATTTTACCTCCCTTGCAGGCCTTTGTTTTCAAGGGGGTTAAAATTATTGCGGTGCAGAATTTACCTCGTGGGCGTGACTTTCTTGCCGATCCTCTTACGGATGTAGTTCTCTGTCATGACGACAGTTGTGTGCCCAAGTTGGTCGCGAGCCTGCAGGATGTCACCGCTGGATTCTGCTTTGTCGGTACCGGCTTTGGCGCGTAGATCGCGCATCTGAAAGTCTCCTTTCTGAACACCTGCCGCCTCACGGGCCGCGTCAAACCTCCCTCGCAACATGCTGCTGGTCATGGGCTGTCCGTTATCCGTAACGATGAGCCTACTGGTCCGGATCTTGTGCCCGTTCTTCCTAGCCATAATTCGATCAATCACAACCTTCAGCTCGCCCGTTATCTCAATCCTCCTTTTTGCATTCGTCTTTCCTTGCTTCACCGCCAGCCTATCGTCGCGGATGTCTCGCTCGTCCATTTTTAGCGTGTCTGCAATCCTTTGGCCGGTCAGATAGAACAGATCAAGCGCATCACGCAGCGGTTGTTCGGCGTGTTGGTACACTAGGGCGAACATCTCGTCCTCAATGTACTGATCGCGACCCGATTCCTTATGCCCTTTCACGCCGGCGCACGGGTTGGCCAAGGCCGTATAGCCGCTGCTTCGGGCAAAGTTCCAGATGGCGCTGAGTAGCGCCTTCTCGCGATTGGCGCGCACTGGTGCCGCCTTGCCGCGCTGGCGCAGGTACTGGACGACGTGCTGGGGCTCGATCGCCTCCAGCGGTGCTGGCGGATCGTCGAAGAACTTCAACAATTGCTTCAGCTCTCTGGCGTTATCCTTCTGGGTGGCTAATCCCTTGGTGGGCACCACCTCGAGCATGTAGATGTTTGCGACGTAGGCAAAGGTGAGTACGTCCTGTACCAAGGCCGAGGACGCGCGGCTCTTCTCGAGCTTCGCGTACTCCACGATAGCCATTCCATAATCGCTGCCCAGGGCGATCTCTTTTCTGGGCGTGCCTCCGAGGTCGTAGTAGTAATAGGTTGTCCCGCTGCGCTGCTTGCGCTTCCTGAGGCGTGTGACGCTATCAGGGTTTGTTGGTTTCCTTCCCATTTAACTCACCAGGCGTGGCTGCCATTTTGGTTTTTCTGTTGATGCTGCGACCGGCTCGCCGGTTAGGGCGTTGGCGATAACACATGGCCAACCGCTGCGCTTGATGGTGTGGCGAATCCCGTTCCGCTTTAGGACTTGCACCTGTCCTGCTTTCGTTTTTGCGCCTGTGAGTGTGCAAACTTCCTCGTGCGACAGAAAATGAATATCCATACCTACCTCCCGCCGCCCGCAGTGGGCCGCGCACTCTTGATGATGTGGATTGCCATGCCAAAGGTGATCAGCAGCCAGGCGCATGTGCTGGCGAAGGCGTAGAGCAATGCCTCGGCGGTGCCGGTGCTCACAAGCTCAGGCCCGAGCCAGAAGAACCAGCTAAGCGTTCCAGCCAGGTACAGCAAAGCGCCCAGTACAATCAGGGTGAGTTTCATAGCGAACATGGAGTGTCCTTGCCGCGCTGGGCGGCTGAAGGTGGGTTAGGGTTAAAGCAAGGCGCCTTGCTTCGGCGCCGGCTCTGGGATTTGGTAGGCCCAGCGGGGAGGCGAATTGTGTGACTCGATGCGGCTGCGCATTACTGATGCGCGCGCCTCCTTGGTGGGTGGGGAGTAAGTGCCGCGCCAGGCTTGGTCGATCCCGATGTTCCGGGCGATGTTCGTGCTGTCCGCACTTGATAAGGGCAGGTGGCCGAAGATCGCTGGGTCGAGCATGCGCAGGCCGTGAAGCTTGCACATCGGCCTGCCGTCATCGTCGCAAACAACCCGCATCGCTTTTCCCATCTGCGCCCACCAGGCGGCGCTGCCTGGCTGCGAGTAATCGCCTGAGCTGCCGATGCACACCCTTGGCCAACTGCTTGCCAGGCGCTCTAACCGATCAAGGCTTTCGTGCATGTGCCAGACGGGCGCACCAAACCATCGTGGCAACGGCCATTCCTCGATCAGTGCATCATTTGCCGCCTCGTCTCCGTAGATCACATCAGGGATCACGGCGAAGTCGCAGGCGGGGATCAGCTTTGCGTCAGCGGCCCAGCGGTAGAACGGTTGCCAATCGGTAACCGCCTTGCCTTGCTTCCAGGCTGAAAACGCTCCGTTGTCGATGGCAAACGACTGGCAGACTTGCGCAGCAAGTGCGAGTTGCCGCGGATCGCTGAAGCTGACGAAGGCATGGCCGCCACCAATCGCGGCGGCTGCGGCCGCCTCTGGCGTTATAGGCAGGCCGTGGTAATGGATCATCCGCCAAGCCTCACTGTTTCGATCTCGACGCCCTGGTGCGTGGCAATGATGGTTTGATCGCCGCCCAATGATTCAGCCAGGCGGTCTGCGATCTGCTCATGCCAGCCCTTTTTGATCAGTGCTGTCGCTGCCTTGATGTGCTCGACGTGAATCATGGTGGTCGCCCGCAGCTCAAGGCGGTAGACGATCGTTTCGCCGTCGGACGGGCAGACGGCTGCGAAGGTGTGTCGATAAATATTCACGCGAATACCTCGGCCGCGGCTCACCGGCAGGCATGTAGGGGGATTGGGGTTAGGCTGCTGGGTGTTGCGCTGTGTCGCGGAAGACATCCATCTGCGCGGCGCCGTCGAGCCAGGCCGATGCGATCCGGCGTTCAGCCATTGCGGCATATTCCGGGTTCAGTTCGCACAGGATTGATCTGCGACCTTCCTGCATGGCGACCACCGCCGTCGTACCGGCACCGCCGAAAGGGTCAAGCACGATGCCGCCGAGTGGCGCGCCGGCCAGGATGCATGGGCGAATCAGGTCAGGCGGGAAGGTCGCGAAGTGGGCGCCCTTGAAACTGTGGGTTGGCACTGTCCAAACGGTCCGCTTGTTTCGCTCGCTGGGCATTACCGCGAGGGCTGAGTCCATCGACTCGTTGTCCTTGATCCTGCCCCGGCATCGCTCCTTGTTATCAGTGCCATGCCCCCAGCCAACGCCATTCGGCTTTCTGGCGACCGCTTTCATGTTGCCGTTGGTCTTAGCTCCGCCGTTGGCCCGGTCGCTACCGATCTGCGCAAGTACGTCTTGGGAGAGTCGGTTATGGGTGTTCGGAGAACATGGCTCAAGGATCGCCGACTGGTCGTAGAAGTACTTCGGTGACTTGCTCAGCAGAAAAATGTATTCGTGGGCCTTAGTGCATCGGTCGCGGACGCTCTCAGGCATCGGGTTCGGCTTGTGCCAGATAATGTCCTGCCGCAGATACCAGCCGTCATCCTGAAGAGCGAAGGCCAAGCGCCAGGGCATGCCCATCAAGTCTTTTTGTTTGAAGCCTTCGTGCGGCTGACGCCTATGGCCTCGTCGCACTGCACCTCTGGTGGATGCGGAGATGATATCGTGCTTGCCGGCTGAACCGTTCGGGGCATAGCCTCCGGCGATTGATGCATAGCTGTCACCCATATTCACCCAGGCGGTACCGTCGTCGCGGAGTACTCGGCGTACTTCGCGGAACACCTCGACCAGTCGAGCGATAAATTCGGCAGGCGTTTCCTCCAGGCCGATCTGGCCGTCTACGCCGTAATCCCGCAGACCGTAATAGGGAGGGCTGGTCACGCACATCTGAACCGATTTGTCTGGAAGCGTCCGCATCGACTCAATGCAGTCGCCGATCAAAACGCGATGTTGTTTCATGGGCGAACGCATCCTTGCCGCTATAGCGGCTGACTTTGAAGTGGGAGGGGGAGGGGTGGAACGAAAGAGTGACGCGCTAATTCCAGCGAACGTCGAGTTCTGAAATTTGTTGCTGCAGCTGCTCTATGATTTCAAACCAAGAATCGAAACCATTTGATTCGTTTTGGACCAGGAACAGGTAATAACCTCCGGTTTCACCTGCGCGGTCATCCTGAATTTCTATCGTCCAACCGGCGTATTCGCCAGTTAAAACTGTTCCAGTACGAATGATCTGCATGTGTTGGTTGGAATCCAGTGAATGTCTGAAATGGCAGATGTGCTTTTTACATCAACTTGAAAAATGTTGGAACTGCGGCATTCTCCCTCGTTACCAGGTCATGGGCATTCACAACCGACGGCGGGTTGTCGTGTCCGGGACAGCCCTTGCCCGTGAAGTCAAAGCCTTCACATGGCGGACCGAATGGCAGTACTTCCTTGCCCTGGGCCAGCGCTTCGAGCATATGATCCTTCGCTTCGTCGGCGGAGCAATCACATCCATCCACGCTGAACATGCCCTCGAGCTGGCGCTTGCTGAAGTCGCGAATTGCGCCGCGCACGCTCAGGTGGATGCGTAAGGTGCGGCCGTTCGGGCCGAAGGGAATAACCGGTTTAGATTTTGTAGGCAAAAGGAGTACTCGTAAGTATGATGCGGCCTTTATGGAGCACACATATAAAAGGAGTCAGTTAATGGATTTCGAAACATCGCTTGTTTATCTCGAACAAGTCCCTAAGATTTTTGTCGACACTGGTTTTGATTGGGCAACATTTTGGAGTTTTGCTGCGACTGTCTCAATTTTTGTTCTTGGGACATATCTAACAATAAGGAATTTCAATAAGACCATTATCAGTCAGGAAAAAGTTGCGTTAGATAATTTCGAATTGCAGCAAAGGTTGATTGTAAGCCAAGAGGTATCCGCTAGCCAAAATTTCGAGTTGCAAAAAGAAATGATAGCTAGTCAAGATCTTGCCGCAAAGCAGGCCTTCGCAGTTCAAAAAGAAATGATTCAGAGCCAAGAAGTGGTTGCAGCTCAAGCATCTTTGAAGAGTAGTAGGCAGAATTGGATTAACGATCTTCGTGATGCTTGCGCTCTCTATATTTCGGCGGCCTTAAATGTACAACGCTTAAATTTGTATAGGGAGGCAGCGGAACGTTTCTGGAGCGAAGACGACACTGCGTTACGTGACTGGTCGCTATCACATATTCAAGCGATGAAAGAACTCGTCAGCCTAAAAGCTAAGATTGAATTGCTTTTAAATCCAAGTGAGCTAGAAAGTCAGCAACTTATGGAGTGCATAAATGAGCTTCATGATGAGTGCGATCAGGCTGGCGGCCCTGCTAAGCTGATTTGCGGAAATGTAGTATTACGGTGTCAAACTATCCTTAAGAAAGAGTGGGAGAAAGCCAAGTCTGGCAAGTAGTCGATTCTCCTCGCCGGGCCATGCTGGGGGGTGGAGGAAGGTGAGGGATCAGCTACTGTTGAATGGTCATTCACAAGGAGTGCAGAAAATGGCATGTCGAATTTGCAATGAAGCGGCTGAGGACATTGCTCCACTTGGCGATTATCAGGATTGGAACTGCGACGGATGTGGGCGGTATCGGATATCTGGAACTCTTCTGGCTGAGCTGGATGCAAATAAACAGAGCCTCGAGGTGGAGGCGACACGGATTTGGATTGCAACCAATCGGGCAACAGGTGACGTACCAAACCTTTCAACGTTCGCAGCAAAACAACACAACCTGATAAGGGGTTAGGCGGCGCGTGCTTGGCGCTCCTCGGAGCGTCAGGAGCCGTTGGCCGGTGCCAGCGCTGCCATTGGCGACGCGCTGAGGCTGTTGCGGTTGGTAGGTGATGTCAATATGCTCCCACCTTCAAACAAGGAGGTGAGCAGTGAGTAAATACGCGCCCTTAGCAGACTATCTGAAAGCCCAGGCGCAGGACTCTGTCCAACTGGCATTCGGTCAGATCGATGCGCTAGTCAATGGCCTGCCGCCCAGTGCACGGAATCATGACGCTTGGTGGGCGAACTCGCGTACGGAGGATAGCCACACGTGGGCTCACTTATGGATCGCTGCTGGTTGGGAATGTGAATCCGTTAACAGGACAAATGAAACCGCAGTTTTTCACCGAACCTCAAATCGCTCGGCAAAGCCCATGCGGCGCTACTGGTGGGTTAATCATAAGCAAACTCATCTAGATGAGTACGCTGGCGGATATATTTGGTCTCCAAAAGAAAAGCGTAATGGTGCGGCCAACCAGACGTATCTGAACCTCACTCTCGTGAGTCCCGGTGATGTAGTAATTTCGTATGCGGATGGTCTCATAAAGGCAGTAGGCGTTGCGTCGGATGCACACCGCGAAGAGCCTATCCCCGACAGTCATTGGCAGGCTGCTGAATACTGGCAAGCTCTTGGCTGGATGGTGCCTATCAAGTGGGCCAGGCTGGATCATCCAATTTCTCCAAAATTACACTTAGATGCTTTGGCGGACCTTCTGCCAGAGAAGCATTCCCCATTACAGAAAAATGGCGATGGAAATCAGGGGTGTTACCTCGCAAGTATTTCTCCAGCGTTAGGTGGAGTGATACTGGGTCTGGTAGCGGATCGCGATTTGAAAGCGTTGACAACAATTCGGGTTACACCTCCGTCACAAGTGGATGTGCCAGGGCAGGAGCACCGCCGTTTACCAGCAGAGCAATTACGCAGTGTAACCCCTGACTATATTTGGGAGGCGGTGCAAAGTCTGCTTCAGGGCGCGAACTCGGAGGAGTTTGGGCCGTCGATTGATTATGATTTGTTGGTTGATGAAGGGAAACGGCTCGCACCGAAGCAGGTGTTTGGACTTGCTGCAACAGCCGCTCTAGGGTTCACTCTCAAGCCTCGCCACTTCACCGCGGGCAAGGGAACTGTTTGCTTCGAGCTGCTGGAAGCAGCGGGTTACAAAATCGTCCCGAAAGGCGAGCAAGTCGAGACGCTCGAAATACCAATAGACACTGAGGATAGGGAGTGGGCCGAGGGCCAAGTCAAGCTGGTGTACCACCTGAAACGTGAACGCTCACCGGGTCTATCTAGAGCCAAGAAGGCTTCATTTATCAAGAAGCACGGCCGGCTTTTTTGCGAGGAGTGCGGAACAGATCCTGTCGAAGCGTATGGCGATTTTGGTGTGGCTTGTATTGAAGTTCATCATGAGGCGATCCAGGTGGCAGATATGGGCGAGCAGCACAAGACAACCCTCGACCAATTGCGATGCCTGTGTGCCAACTGTCATCGTGTTCTGCATCGCAAATTGAAGGCTCAGATTGTTCACCCTACACCAGCTAACACTCAGCCAGACGCTATGTCCGCAGCGCTCGGTTGATAGTCGGCTTCAGCCATCTCGCAAAAAAAAGAGCAAGCTGGTAGCGCCTCGTTTCGGCGGGATTTACCAGGCGGAAGGTCACGTAGAGAGAAACGGATATTGGTCCTGCGGTCGCGATGCAGGTACGAGCCTGGGCCAAGTTCATCCTGAACACGGCAAAGCTCTTCAAATTGCTCCGGGAAATCCTCACGGATCGCTCGAAAGTAGCCTTCGCCACCTTTCACACAGCCGATGCAGTTGGCGTTGTCGTAACCCAGGCGGTACATCAGTGGCAGCTCGATACCGGCGCGCTCTATCATCGCCTTGCAGTCGTCTTTACCAAGGCCGGCGTCTATCAGAGGTGCGATGACGGGGCGATCGGGGTTGCGCTCGCGGAAGTCTTCCAGGCGGTCCACCTCTTCAGCTGTGTAGCCGAACACCATCACGTCACCCCGTTGCTTCCAAGCATCGAGTAGACGTCGCTTCAGCAGCTTTGTACAAGGAGCACCGTTGCGTCCTTTCATAAATCGTTCACGGCGGAAAACCTGGATGATATCTGCGCCATACTTCTCATCCCGCAGTTGTACGACTTCCTGACCAAACCACGCTTGGCAGTCCAGCAAAAAGCGCCGATTGTCTCTGTGCTCGTTAACTAGTAACGCATTGATAATCTGGACGTCATGGGTCGCACCATATTGTGCGAGTACTAGTTTTGTGGCTACCGCTGATGCAGCGCCACAGCTAAATTGACATACAATGCGTTGGTTTTCTGTAGGCACGGGGAGTCCTTCCCGGGGCTATGCCCGGGCGGTGTGGTGCTAGATGGCCCCTTCCTCTAAATGGGCTGGACCATGACCAAGCACGATATTTACGATGAGATAGAAGGCTTTCAGGTTTGGAACTACATGGCGTGCGACAAGGACGAGGAGGGCCGGGAGACCTGGCGTATCAACGTCGAGGTAAAGCGTGGTGGTGAGGTGGTGGTGCCGGTTGTTGCCGGTGAGCGAACCTATGTTGACCGTGGCCTGGCGCAGGTGGCTGGGCGTGAAGTCGGGGCCAGGGTGATTGCCGGACTTTAGCTTTCTGTAGGCGTTCCGAGTAATGCTCCGTATGATCAGAGGAAAGGGAGAGGTGCTTATGGAGCTCAGGTCACGCTTGGTTTTTTTAGATACCAATATATATGAAGGCAAAAACTTCCATTTTCTGACCCATAGTCTTGGCGGGTTGAAAGACCTGATAGACGATGGCGAAGTCCGCTTGTTAATTACAGATGTAACAAAGGATGAGGTTTTATCGCATATAAAGAAGAAGTCTTTAGCTGCTGTTTCCGAGCTCAAAGCAATCAAGAAGAATGCGATGATTTTGAGGAATGTTCCAGGCATTCCGGCGCATGGAATATTTTCCAAGGTTTCGGCGGATGAAATATCACGGTTGATTTCCCTGGATTTTGAAAAGTTCCTCGACTCACAAAACGTTGAATATGTTTCAATTGATGATGTAAAGCCAAGTTATGTGTTCGAGAGGTATTTTTCTTCACTCGCTCCATTTGCTTTGGGCGAGAAAGAAAAAGAATTTGCAGATGCTTTTGTGTTGAAGGCTTTAGACGACCTTTCAGCAGGTCGAGGACACTCAGTCCATGTTATATCTAGTGACAAGGACATGCATAGGTATGCGGAAGAACATCCGCGTTTGATTTGCAGTGACTCGCTTGACGAGTTCATCGATGCCGTCATTAAGAGTGTTTCCATAGAACCATCCGAATTCGCTACCAAGGCGCTGGAGGTGGTTCGTGGAGATTTCATGAACGTAATCCACGAGTGCATAAAAGCGATCGATACTGATTTCAAAATGGGTGGCTGGGACTCGGAGTTAGAAGATGTTGATGTATACGATATCGAGCTTGTTAAGGCTAACTTGATTTCGGTCAGCGATGAAGAGTGCACCTATGATTTAGAGTTCACATTTACAGCTGATACCATTGAAGTTGAGAAGGACTACGATAGAAGTCCGTTCGATCACGAAGATGGTAATTATCCATTCGTGCTTGAGAATGTATTTGAAAGAACGTTTGACGGTGAAGCTAATCTTCAAATTAAAATCTCTTATCAAGATAAATTACTTGATAGTGTAGAGCTATGTGATTACGAGCCACCAGTAACACTGAAATTGTCAGCGCCTTATAATGAAGAAATTAAATATCTCGATATAAACGGCGAATGAGGTCTCAATTGATCGCTGGTCTGGTTCGGTGGCGCGACCTGGCGGGGCTATCATCCGCCGTGCCGGCTAGCGTAATTCGTTGATATGGGGTATCACGGGCGACCGGCATGGAGCCGGATCAAGGAGAGAAGCAGATGGGTATCGAAGAAATGCAGCACGACGAATTCAAGCCAACCTGCCCAAAGTGCGGGGGCATCGAATTCGCAGCCGTTTATAACCGCTATGTAGCCCGAACCTCCCAACCGATTAGCATGATTATCTGCGCTGATTTGAAATGTCAGGCCGTTGCAGGTGTATTGCCTACTGCTGAAGTTTTTCCAGAGTAACTACGCCGCTTTGCGCTGGCCCAGGACAGTCTGGCGCGCAGCTTCAAACTCGCTGCCGAGGATCTCGGCGGCGCCCTCGATGCTTGCGTTTCCATCCTCAAGCCGTAGGCCGAGGTTCAGGTAAACGACCCCATCCAACTCGAAGAACACTCCGCCGCACATCCACAGGGCGCCCGGGTGCAAGCCAATTGCCTCCCAGGCTTCATCCATGTCGATGCTGGCCGGGCAGTGGTCCTTCCATAATGCCGAGAGGCGCTCATGCTCGGCGACCTTAGCGGCGCGCGCTTCCTTTGGAGTTCCTTTCGCGGGCTTGGCGCTGGAGCGTAGGGCGCGGTAGCCGTACTGATCGGGGCGGCACCAGTGCACGTCCAGCTCTCGGCTATCACTGAGCTTCACGCCGCCGACATAGCTTCGATTGCCTGAGCGCATAGGCGAGGCTGCACCACCAAACACCTGGCCAAGCTTGGCGCGCTGGGCGTCCCACTCTTTACGCTTGGCATCCCACGCGATTACCGCGGCAACCACGGCCGGTGCGGTGGTCTTGTACATGTAGTTGCTCATGGATTATCTCCAGTCAGGCGCCGCCCTCCGGTTACCGGATGCAGCGAGTAGGGTGGGTTATGCTGGTTCGATGATCTCGTCGCCCGGGTCTTTCTGGATGGCGAGCAAGCTTTTATTGCGAAATTCCCGCGCCACAATTTCCGTAGGTTCGAAAACGTGGCGCGGCGGATTCAGTAGCGGCTGGCACTTCGCCGAGCCCAGGGCGTGCAGGTGATGAATCATCAACGTCATCGCCTCGCCCTGCTCAGTAATGCCTGACCACTCCATCAGGTCGGCCAGCGCTTGTCTGGTGCCGGGGCGAACCCTGAGCCTCAATTCCTCTTCGGCAAGTGCCACGCGCTTCCTGGAAGTTTTGGCCGATCGTTCCTGCACAGTCTTGGCCATGGCCTACCTCTTCTATTTCGCTGGCCGGCAGTGCGAGCCAGGTTTGACGTTTGCGTTGCTGGGTGCGGGCTATGCGGCGCATGAATCGACCTTCACCTGGCGCCAGGCGCCGACGGCTTCGAAGATCCGTGCGGCGTGCGCCTCATCCAGCGATATCGCTTCCGGAATGGCGATCCAGCCAGAAGCCATCATCTGGCTTTGATTGGCCTCGTCGCGCAGCTTCTTGTAGCAATGCTCGATCACGTCTTCCAGGTGGTCGGAGAGGTAGACGCCATCGGGCGCAACCTCCACTGACTTGCTGTACCGGTCACCGCGGGCGTCGATGCAGAGGGCGCTGAGGTAGATCGTCCAGCGGTGGGGGATGCCGCAAACGGCCTGGCCAATTTTCCCTGGAGCGATGTTCTTGAGTGACTTGTAATTGATCATGCCCTGGCGGCCGCTGGGATCGATGTTGACCACCGCGACATGGTTGGAGGCCAGCAGCGATCGGCAGGACCGGGCGATGCGTGCTTGCAGGTTATGAGGCTTTCGCTTTTTCATAGTGCCTCCGCGAGTTTGCGCAGCGCCTTACGCTCAGCCCGTGTGATTGGCGGCTTGCGTCGCTTGAGGATGGTGTCGGGGTCGATCTTGGTGGAGCGCTTCGGCGGTGGCGGGTTGATCGCCGGGCTTTCGCCCAGGTAGATCGTTCCGCGGCCGCCAGGAACTGCGCCGTGCGCTCCGATATTGAGTCGGCATGCTGACGCTGCTGCTCAACCAGGTTGAGGTGGTTGCTGATCATGGCTGCCTCACTTAATTCTGATTGAACTGTCGCCGCGTTCCAGGTGCGCCCATTTCGGCTCTTCGAGCAGCTCGTGTTCGGCATCTTCGCCGGCGGCCATACGCTTGCGCACCGCCTCGTTGTGATCGCGGATTTCCTTAAGTTTGGCGGCAATTGCTTTTTTGTCCGGGGCAATGCTCGATTTCACAGTGGTCAACTCGTCCGGAACCGCGTCTTCGTTGTCCACGATCACCCGTTCACTTCCCATCGCCAGGGTGATGGTGAAGAGCGGACGCTTGATTGACTTGATGTTGGCGGCTTCCATGTTGCGGCGCAGGTAGTCGCTGATCTGCGACACGCTGTTGGACTTGATCCGCTTGAGTTCGGCCAAGCGCTCGATTTCGTTTTCGATGGCTGTCACGTCACTTTCGATATTGCGGCGCAACATGACGATGCTGTCAGCCTTGATGTTGAAGTCGCCTTGAACCTCGTCCATGGCATGCTGCAAAGCCTCTTTCAGGCCTTCATCATCGGTGTCGGCCATGGCCTGGAGTTCGGCAAGCTTGCCGGTGAGTGCGTAGAGCTGGGTCATGCTGCTGCCTCCGCGCCTTTCTCAAGGCTGGCTTTGCGCTCTTCGAATGCGCGAGTGATACGAGCGATGTGTGCGGGCTCATTTCGGCGGGTGGCCTCGCGAATGTACTTCACGTTGAGCGTCTTCAGCTCGTACGTCGTCACTGCCTTGCTTATGGTTTCAACGGCCGATGCAAGCCAGTCAATGCGCTCCTGTTTCTGTCGCAGAATTTCTGCGTCCTTGTCGTCGGCGTTGGCAAGAGCCTCTTCTTCTTTGAGCTGGTTGACGTACTCATCGTCATCGAACAAGCCCAGGAAGACGTCAGCGCTGAAGCCGAGCATCGACAGCGACTTCTTGATTGCGTCGGTGAGCGACTTTTTTGGCGCCTCTCCGTCAGTGGTGGTGCCGTACTTCGATTTGTAGAGGTAGCGCGTGCAGCCGTACTGCTCGATCTCGCCGCGTTTGCCTTCCAGGTCGAACCAAAACTTGATCTTGATCGTGTGGTTTAGCTCGACACCCAGAACGACGCGCTTGTCGCCTTCGCCCATGACCATTTCCGATCCTTTATCGAAGCGCTCTTCCACAACCGTCCAGCCAAACCCAATACCGACGGGCCCGAATACCTCAGTGGCCTTCATGATCATCGCCGTGCCGTTCAGGCTGGTGATCTTCTGCCCACCGACTTCGGCTTTTTTCGTGTAGCGGGTATCGGTCTTTTCGACGCGCTCCCAAATCTGCATGTTCTTGTCAGACATGATTGCTCTCCGCGCCACCGGAGAGGGGCGCTGTGAAGGGGGGTTATTGGGAGTCGCCGATGATTGCTGCAAGGCCTTGACGTGCGCCGTCAGGCTTTTGCGGCCAGTAGTCGTAGGCGAATGCCGACAGGCTCATGTGAACGTTGTTGGCGCGCTCACGGCCAGGCTGGCGCAGCTCCTCTTTGAGGTGGCACCACTGCAACTCGCCGTATTGGTAGGCATTGCGGTTAGTCTTGAAGTCCTCTTCGATCAGCGCGCCGAGCGCGTCAAGGAAGTCAGCCTGCCCATCCGATCCGAGCGACCAGAATGCCTTTGCCAGAATCTCAGGGGTGAGCTGAACCTTGAAGCCTTCCTCTACGGTAACTTCGACTGCTTCGTTTTGAATGGGCATGGGGATTCCTTGCCGCGATGCTCGCAGCGATTGAAGGTGTTGGTTATTGAGTGATTCGATCAGCGAGGGCGCTGAGCAACATCAGGAAGGTGCAGACGGAGAGGGCAGAGAAGGAGCCGCGTCAGATGAGCAGGCGTCGGGTGCGCTGATGGGTGGTCATGGCTTGCACTCCACGCTGAGCAATCGCTCGCCGAGCTTGATGCGCGCCGCCACCTTATCCCGGTCGGTTCCGGTAATTTCCGCAATTTCGCCAAGCGTGCACCCTTGCTGTCGCAGTGCTGCGCATCGCTTGGCGGCTGCCTGTTGACGCTTCTTCGCGCCTTCACCGCTCACGCTTTAACCTCATAAGCGACTGTCCACTCACCGCACATGCAGGCCCGACCACTCCAGGCGTGCACGTTGGGGATGCCAGCGTCATGTGCCAGCGAAAGCGCGCCCAGCCACTTGGTGTGGGTGAAGGCCAGGATCATGCGGTCGGCGGGCAACTCTTCAATCTGCTCGTCGATCAGCGATTTCAGGATTGGCGTGGTCATGCGGCGGCCCTCTTGAGCTGCTCGTTGCGCTCGACGAACTTGGCGTCCAGCGCATCGCGGTAGCGGTTGGCGGTACGGGAGTCGATCAGATCGGCGAACTCGGCCATTTCGATCATGCCCATCACGAAGGTGCGGTCCGGTACCGGGGTGCACGACTTCTTCATCTTGGCGATTTCCAGGCCCAGGCGGGCGAGGGCGGTAGGGGTGTTCATAGTTCGTCGTCCTCGGCCTGGGCGGCCAGTGCATCGTCAGCGAGGGGCCGAAGTAGGGCCTCTGCAATTTCACCAAGCTTGCCGAAGGGGTGGTCGCTGGGACCGAGCAGCTCGCCAGTCGACTCTTTGTCAGCCCGGCCGCAGTTGTTGGCGATCAGCAGCCAGCCGAGCGCCGGCGTGCCAACCTCACAGCTCGCCTGCCGGTTGTTTGCCAGTTCATCCGCCGCCAGTGCCAGTTGAGCGAGCGTGACGACCTGAGGCCTACGCAGGCGCCGCTGCACCTTCACGTCTTGACCGAACCGCACCAACTGCTCCGTGGCGTTGTACAGCCACTCCCTACGGGCAATCTCCACCGCCGACTCGCTCACTGGAGGCGGCAACTGAGCGTCGTAACGCTCCTGGCATATCTTCAATGCTGCGTTCATGGTCGCCTCCAAAGTGGCGGGTTGTTCACCTGTATTCGTCAACACTCATGCCTCCCGCTGGTTGCCGATGGGCGCGGGGGAGGATTGCTGACGGGTAGAGGCGCAATAAGGAAAGCCCGGTTGGACGTCCGGGCTTTCGGATGCAGTGGTTTTAGTTTTGGGCGGGACCATCAGCGCCAGAACGCCGAGAGCCCCTGTCGAGAACGCCAGCGCTCACGATGGAAGCGCAAGTGACCGGTTGGCAGGCCGTCATCAGATGGCGGTTCTGGCCGCGCATGGCTGAGCGCTGCGCCGATCAGGAACAGTAGGAGCATGGTGATCTCCGGTTGGGTGGGTGATGCAGATGCCCGGTGCTGATCTCCGGGTTGCGGTTTACTTAGGAGTTGCGGGGTTTTTGGACCCATTCCTCGCCATGCTCACTGGCACAATTACCAGCCACGCTGTCCATTCATTGCCCGTCAGCCTGGGCATTCATCTGCGTGTTGCGGTGATGCAGGTGGGCGGTTATAGGCCGCAGTTTCGTCCGCATCGGGTAAGCCTCTGATCGCTTTCTCTTGTCGCCCGGTTGCGGCTTCCGGTTGCCACACCGGTTATATTTGCTCGGGCATACAGAGGACATTGCGCAGAGGCTTACCCGATGCGCTCTCATAGAGAGGATCGGGCAGTTAACGACATTGCTGTCAGCTGATTGGCTCGAGAGGTGATTCAACAATTTCAGTGCCAGCGCTGGAAACTTTCAGCTGGCTACCATCTGGATAGGTGTAAAGATCGCAGCCTTCGTCCTTCAGGCGCTCTACGCTATCAACCTGATCCCAGAGCACATCGAAGTCTTGGGAGCTGGCGACGCTTTGAGCCATCGTTTGATGTGTCATTGTCTTGCCCTCGGTTGTTTTCCCAATGCCCACCGCTCTCGATGGGCATCAGTGAAAAGGTCTGTCATGCTGCGAAGAGGTCTTTCTGGTGTGGCTGAGGCGTGCAGCGCTGGAGCCCGGCGTGTATGGCTGATTCCAGCAGTTCGGCGTCCTGCTCAAGCTCAGGGAAGGCCCCGGCTAATTCGCTCACTGCACCGCGAATTGCTGTCGCTTCCCGCTGCAGTGTTGGGATCACGATGCTGATCATATTGCCGATCGTGCGCAGATCCAGGCTGCACTCCCGGCAAAGCTGGATGTAGTCGAGCATGTACTTCGGCATTTCACTTCCTTCGGTTGTTTTCCCAATGCACCCGACCGAACTGCAGCTGGGTGCATCAGTGAAAAATTCCGTTCTCCACCACGCGCATCGCCCGATTCATATCTCTGGCCGGCGTCACACATTTCGTGGACGGTGTTCTTCGCCGACCGGCTTGCGTGGTTTCGCATACTCACATCTGGTGAGCACGGCCAGTTCCAGAGCTGGCGTGGCATCGACTATTTTTTGCTCGCACTTACCAGGGCATTCCTGGGGTAGTCGATGGCGAGGAGCCTGAGTTGTTAAAGAGCGGTTCGCAGTGGCTATGTGTCGCTGTGATGGAGTTAATTTAGCCTCAAGCTAAAATATCGTCAATAGCTCCAAGCTAAATATTTAGCGATGGGCGAAATTATCGCGATCCGTCAGGTCTCGTCGAGCCGATGTCTGAGGTCCATAAACGCTTTACGCGTCAGTTAGCAGTGAGCTATGATTTTTCCATTAACTGTATGGATATACAGCACTTGATCGGGGGGAAATTTCATGGCGAAGAAGCAGGCGGCACCGGCAGCACGACAGGAAATGAGCGGCATTGAGCGGCTGGGGCTGCGCGTCTCATCGATGATCAATCACCCGGTGGCGCAGGCGCAGCGCTGGGTGACGATTCATCGCCTGGACACGGATGGGGAACGGGAGTGGGAAGAGGTGCTAAGCGTGATCGACGAAACTGTTGAGCTTGAGTTGACACTCAATGACGATGGCAGCGTGACAGTGAGGTGGGAGCGGCAGGAAGTCGAGGTAGCGGAGAGGGGAGAGGTTGAGTTTGAGCCAGAAGAAGAGGCTGCTCTGTTCTGACAGGCAAAAAAAAGCCCGCTTGTGGGCGGACCTAAAGAGAATTCTTCAAAGGAGTAGGGTCAGTTTGTCCCCTATCCTGTAAATGCCAGGTGAAAAGGATGTCGCAAAATCAGAAAAACCGCACGGGGCGTGCGCTTTGTAACAACAGGGCGCCGATTATTGAGCGTGGCTAAGCCAATATCTTGTCATTCATGGCGTAATGCCACCATTGGTCGGCAATCGCGAGATCATGCCGAACGTTCCCGGCAACCTGATACATACTCAGTCATCTCATCATTAGGGGCCCTCAATGAGAGAGGCGCAGCGAAGACTGGCTATGACAGCCTGGCGAGACCTATTTGCACTTGCTGGAAGTCAAATGGACGCAGAGGTTAAGTATTTTGGCTTGTTGCGGCGGGCTGACGCCATGGAGCTTGCCGAGCTCATCACCAGCGACGAATGGGTAAGACTTGTAAAGGAGGCGGGAACATTGCTTGCCAGCACCTCCGAGTGCATGGGAGGACCTGGGTAGGGATGTTACAAGAAGCCCTGCCCAGTGAAGGCCAGCAATTCGTCTTCAAAGGGAAGTTGCGATCGCTCGGGCCAGTTGGGTGTCTGACATCAGCGGCGGTGCGCTGGTCGAGCGGTAGTACCTGGAGGCCTGCTCAAACTGGGCGCCGCGAATCTCGCCGTCCGAACCAATGAACGCCAGCGCGTCGGTTTTGGCTGACTTGAAAATCTTTGGCGGTTCGGTCGTAAGAGAAGTGGTGAATCCAACTAAAATAGTTGGCGCGGAGATTGTGAGAAATATCGCTGCAGCGATAGGGTTGGCGCCATCACCTGATACGGCCTGAGTGCTGACCGATGCCAGCAGGGCGACTGCCAGTGTCTTCCATGAGTCCATTCTTTGTTGCTTCCATTGCGATCAGAGGGTGCCACCATACCTGAGTAGGGGGCGCCAGATACAAAAAGCCCGGCGCTGGGCCGGGCTGTGGTCAGGATACGCGGTCGAGTATTTTATCTCGTATCGCCTGGACGTCTGCCACATTGGGAACGATGTCGTTGGCAGCAGTCATTAGGCGAGAAGCGTCTTGCTTAGGTAGCTCCGTGAAATCACTGCATACGACCATCGAGTCAAATTTTAGCCCTTGTTGCTTCAGGTGCAGGAGGGTGATCGTGGTAAGCCGCGCCTTGTCTTTACCGTTTACGCCGAAGATAAATAATGGCCGGTGACCTTCGGTCTTGATCCGATAATCAATCGCATAGTCTTGCCCAGAAGGTATTTCTGGTGCATACGATTCTTCAATTCTATCCGCAGGAAGAGTGGCATATAGAACTTCCCGGAGGTCATGGTAGAAGGTTGATTCCACCCGAGTTCTGGACCACAAAGAAATATCTTCGACACGACTAAGGCCCTGTCCAAGTTGAAAAAGTCCGCGAACAAGCCTGTCAGCAGGAACCTCTAAAAATATCTCGCCGTCATCCTCCTGAAGTCCGTTTTCGGAGAGAATCGTTTCGAAGAGCCTCGCCCTTGGACCTGTCAGCAGCTTGGTTAAGTCGTTCTCGTAACTCAGCCTCATCATGGTGTTAGCTGCGTCGGATATCCGCCATCCGCCAGAAACTCTGCTGAGGTATGACGTGAAAGAGTCACCATCCCTTGCAACCATAGGCAATGAAACCGTAAGTAAATCACCGCGCACAGAAACGGCCACGTCCTCGCAGAAAGCGGCGCAGAGCGTTTCTTTAATTGCGGCGACCTCGTTCATAGTCCAAGGCTCATTTGTGGTTCATAAGGGTTGTCAGGTTCATTGGGTGGTAATTCAAGGCCAGAGATATTGCAATCTCCTAGCATGCACAGCATAGCTCCAGAAAGGTGATCATAGCGATCAGTGGTCTCGGCAAATTTCTCTGCCTTCTCCCCCATCTCCATATACCTCTGAGTGGCTCGGTGGATATGACACCGGTTCACAATTAGCTCACCATCCTCTAGCGGGTTTAGGTGAACGTGATTGCTTCCGTTGTAGCGGATTAGGGTTACTTTTTCTCCCCGCTTGGGGTGGTAGACCAAGCCACATGAATAAGCATCCGGATCCAATTGATTTTGCCGGGTGTACATCTCAAAGGATTTTTCGCCGTCGACCGATTCAACCTGGTACGTGACCCGCTCAGATTTCTTTTGGACCTTGGGCTTGGCATTGGGGTTCATCACCACTTTCGGCATCGAAAGCAGCTCACCAATCAACTCTTCACTGAAAACCACGGATTCATTCCTTTAGATACCGGAAACTAACAACCCAAGGCGCGCATATCCTGGCCTCGCCCGCACAACTCTTCCTCACCTCATCCGCACACGCCATAGAAGTGGTTCAGCGCTATCAGCTCAATCACGGCCACGAAAACGCAGAGCACAATGAAGCCAGGGCTGAACACTCGCTTGCGACCGGATGAGCTCCAGCTAAGATCAGCTGCATCTGAATAACCGGGGATCATCATAAGGAAAGCCAGGCAAGCAATGACCCCGACCTTGCTCCAGAAGCTCTGCTCTCGCCATGCAGTCATTTTCGCTGTTCGGCAGCCCGGCTTATCTGACCCGCTTTTACCTCATCCGCATAACCCGCAAGCTTGTCCTCCATCGCCTGGTAGCTCAGGGCGATCATCATTAGCTCATCTGCGCTAATTTCATCGCCGGCAGCGAGAAGCCGCTTGGCGACTCCGAACAGATCGACTCCTGACCACTTAAGCAGGGCTGCGGCCTCTTTAAGGTCGCGGCGCAGTTGCTGGTTGGGTTTGGTCAGGGCCATGGCGTTAAACCGGCTGTCCGTTCCACACGTAAAGCACTCGAGCAAGGATGTGGGTGTCATCCACCCGGATGTCCTCGGCGTCATGGTGCTTGTTGTCCGAGATCATCTTGAAGCGATCCTTGCCTTTCTTCTGCAAGCGCTTCACGTACAGCATCTCGTTGTGGGAGAAAAGGTAGATACCGTCCCCCGTGAACTCCCGGATCGTAATGTCCACCAGGAGCGGGTCACGGTCTTTGATCGTCGGCGCCATGGACTGGCCCCACCCGGTGATCATCTTCAGGTGAAAGTGTTCCTTGAAGGTGAGGCCCAGGTCCCGCAGATGTTTGGGGCTGACCCTGATGTCTTGGAGCATTTCCGGGTATTCGTGCGGGATCTGCCCGCCGCCCATGGCAGCGCGCACGTCGTAGTGAGCTATCCACACCTCGTCACCGACCTGGCCGGGGCGAGAGAAGTCGACGGTGATGACGTTGCTCGTCTCGTCCGCCGCCGCGATGATCCGGTCACGAGCGGTACTCGTTAAGCCCTTGACCTTCGAAAGCATCCGCTTTATCTGCTCCGCCGCAGTTTGTGCGGACTCCTCGCCCGGCCGCGCTTCCGAGAGCCCTCCGTCGACTGACTCCATCGGCTCGCTTGGCGATATGGAATCAAACCATCCTCTCGGCAGCTTCTCGATCGCCTCAATTCTCCGAGCTACGTCGTCTCCCAAATTCTTCGCAGTCTTGTCCGACAAAATCTGACTCAGGTGCGCAGGGGCCATCCCCCAGCGCTCGGCGCACGCGCCTTTCCGCTGGGTTCCTATGAGGCTGATCAGTTTCTGCTTGCGAATCGCATAAATATCCATGCAGGCAAGAATGCCAGCGTTTAGCTCAATGCTAAATGTGCTCAAAGCTAAATATTCCTTGCTGATATATTAGCCATAAGCTAAATTTCCCCTGTGTTTAAGGAGAGATCCCATGAATGACCATCTGCGTGACTGGCTCGCCAGCGCTTCAAACGAACGGCGCCAGTCAGTGGCTGCCGCTGCTAAGACAACGGTAGGGCACCTGTGGCAGCTAGCAGGCGGTCACCGAAAGGCATCGGCAGACCTGGCCGAACGCCTTCAAGACGCGTCCGGTGGTGAGATCACCATCGCAGGTTTGCGCCCTGATCTTCTCGATCTGGCGCACAAAGTCCTGCGCGGCGCCGCCTGAAATTCCTGTTCGCCGTTCCATTGAAGCCAGATTAGAAGAGAGCAGTCCCGATGCAAACGTCCAGTTCCAGACACACCGTACAAACCCGTGATCAGGTTCTGGTTGCTCATGCTCAAAACCAGATCGCCCGCACCAGCTTGAGCCAGGACGACTTCGCCCAGGCGCTAAGCCGCGAGCTGTACCTGTCGATACCAGATCGCGCCAAGGAGAAGTTCGTCCCTGATTTCAATTCGCCCGACCTGACCGGCGACGTGAGTGAGTTCGTGAAGGCGACAGGCCGCTGGCTTAAGCGTGTACAGCGCTGGCTGAACGGCGATCAGGAAATGCCGTCTTGGTTGGAAGAGTCGTGGGTCAATGCCCTTGAGCCGGAATACCGCGATCACTGCCTGAACGAGCTGGCGAGTCGCCACGGCTTGACCGGCGCCCGCCAGATGACCAGCGAACAATGTGCGAACAAAAGCTTCGGTGCGCTGATCCGCGCGCTGGGCGATGTGATCGACACCGGCAGCGAAGTGTTTGACGACCAAGTGATGTGCGAGCAGGACCTGCCGCACTTGCCAGCGTTCGCCAAGCAGTGCCGCCAGGTTGAAGCAAAGGCAGGGGAGCTGCGCCGTAAGGCTGAGGCGCTGCTCAACGGCAAGCCAGCACTGAAATCAATCGCCTGAATTACAGACACAAAAAAGCCGACGTACGAGGTCGGCTTTTTCTACAGCGGTAAACAACTGGAGCGAATCATGCACCAACACACAGAATCGATCAATAGCCCCAACAATCTCGCGCACGTTTTCCGCAATCCGAAAACGTGGCGCGGACAATGTCGTCACGAGAAATATCCGAACTTTTGGATGCTCGCCACGATAACGTGAAGCGCACCATTGAGCGCCTCTCCGAAAAGACCGTGGTGAGGTTTACTGCATCGGAGGAAACCTCTCATGACGGGCCAGGATCAAGGCCTATGACGGTATACCTGGTCAACAAGCGGGACAGTTTCATTATTGTCGCTCAGCTCAGCCCAGAGTTCACGGCAGCGCTGGTTGATCGCTGGCAGGAACTGGAAGCTCAGGTAGTAAGCCCTCAACAACTGACCACCCTCGAAATCCTGAACATTGCCATGGAGTCTGAAATGGCCCGCTTGATGCTCACCGCCCAGGTCGAGCAGCAGGCCACGAAGATCCATTCCTTGGAGAACCTCTTCAAGGAAGGCATGACCCACACCCAGTTCTGCAAGGGCCTCAATGGCGTCAACGTAATGCAGGTGGGGAATTACCTGGAAGCACGGAGTTGGCTCTACAACGAGAGCAAATCCGGCACCCGTCACCGTGTTGGCTCGTACGCCCGCGACAAGTACATGACCGAGCACCAGGTCGAAGTCACGCCGCACGGCAAAGCCCCGTTTATCTCCTACACGCCCGTTCTGCTGAAGAAGGGCGCCGCACGCCTGTACGACCTGTACCTGGCCGGCGAGCTGCCCATGAAGAAGACTTGGGATGGCCTGTTCACCCACGATAAAGCAGTGCGAGGTGCCGCGTGAGCATGGGCCTTATGGTCGCCGCGATGAAGCTTCGCGTCGGCAATCCATTGCGCAAGCTTGTCCTGATCAAGCTGGCTGACAACGCCAGCGACATAGGTGAGTGCTGGCCGTCCTATCAGCATGTCGCTGACCAGTGCGAAATCAGCAAGCGCTCAGTAATGAACCACATCACCGCTCTGTGTGAGGCTGGACTGTTGCGCAAGGAGATCCGGAAGGGTGGACCAAAGGGGAATTCGTCGAACGTTTACTTCCTCACCCTCGACGGCGGTGGTGCACCTCCTGCACCAGGGGTAGTGCAGAAGATTCACCCGGGTAGTGCAGCATCTTCACCCCCTAGTGAATCTCCTGCACCAGGGGGTAGTGCAACACCTGCACCCAGAATCAGTAACTCTCTTGAACCAGTCATAGAATCGGTCATTGAACCAATTGCACCCCCGGCTCCCGCCGAGGTCGTAGCGGCTCAGTCCCGCGGTCTGGTGCTGGTGGTTGACCGCACCGATACTCCCCGGGTCGAGATTCCCGCCGATATGCCGGGCCCCAAAGACCAGACCTGCAAAACCTTCAAGGTCTGGGCGAACTACGCGATGGCTTACCGCAAGCGCTACGGCGCCTGGCCTGTGTGGAATGCCAAGGTCGGTGGTCAGCTCGGCCAGTTGGTCGACCGGCTCGGCGCCGATGTCGCCCACCACGTCGCTGCCCACTTCTTGAAAACCAGCGACGCCGCTGTGCTGCGTAAGTGCCACAGCCTCAACGAGCTGCTGGCCAACGCCGAGAGCTATCACACCCAGTGGGTGACCGGTCAGCGTGTAAACGGCACAACCGCCCGCCAGATGGAACGGACAGAAGCGAACCACTCCGCAGCGGAGCAGGCCGCTCAGATGGTTTTGGCCAAACGGCAATCAGGTGACCGCAATGAATACCTTTGAAATGAATGACCAGCAGGTTGCCGGGCTGGCCGCCGCCATCTGCGCCACCGCCGAGGCCATGGGCCAGGAAATGAACCCCGGCACTGCCGCGATGATGGCTGAAGACCTCTGCGCGTATCCGGTGCCCGTCGTCAAAGCCGCGTTGAAGGCCTGCCGCTTCGAGGTGAAGGGCAAGCTGGCAATGGCTGACATCCTGCAGCGCGTCCAGTCCTCCGACGGCCGTCCCGGCAAGGATGAGGCCTGGGCTATCGCCATGACCACCAACGACGAATTTGAAACCGTGGTGCTGACCGATGAAATCCAACTGGCCCTGGCCGCTGCAAAACCCATCTTGGATGGCGGCGATAAAATCGGCGCGCGCATGGCATTCATCGACGCCTACCAGCGGTTCGTGGGCCAGGCCCGCGAGGATGCGAGACCAGTCAACTGGCACGTGTCCGTGGGCTTCGACTCCAACCGCCGCATCCAAGCTGTGACCAAGGCGATGGAGCTGAAGAGAATCCCGCGCGAACATGCCCAGAAGTATCTGGCGGACCTGAGCGTCGAGCCGATCACTGAGGACGGTCGCGCCATCGCCGGCTTGCTCACTGGCACCGGCACACGGGCAGAGCCCGAGCTTCGGCAGAAGCTGGAGCTGGTGAAAACCTCGATGCTGGAAATGCGCAAGGCCAGTGCCGAACGGAAAACCGAAATGCGGATTGATGCAGCGAATGAGTTGGCTGATCGCCGAGCGCTGCTGATCAAGCAGGCCCGAGAGCTTGAAGCGAAGAGGGCGGCGCAATGACCGACAAGATCAGCGTCAACTGCCAGGCCAAGCTCTCCGAAGTTATCACCAAAATTAGCGCCATGTACAAAGACAAAAAGTTTGTCGTGGTGACCCTGCGCCCGGGCAAGGACCGCACGCTCGACCAGAACCGGTTGTGGTTTGGGATGTACAAGCGCATCGCTGAAATGACCCAGATCGGCGATGCGGCCGATGCTCGCCGGTACTGCAAGCTGCACTTCGGCGTGCAGATCCTGCTGAACGAGGACGCTGGCTTTCAGGCCGAGTGGTACCGCGTCATGCGCCATCTGCCGTACGAAACGAAGCTGGCCATGATGGGCGAGTGCCACTTGTTCGGGCCGGATGGCTTCCCTGTGACCAGCCTGTTCAATCGCGCCCAAGGCATCAATTACACCGACCGCATCGCCGCCTATTTCACGGGCCAAGGTGTGGATTTCACTGATCTACTCAGCAAGGAGGCTGCATGATCGCCAAGCAACCCAAACCGAAGAAGTGCAAGAGCCCGGCATGCGGCATCAGCTTCCCGCCGCAGCGATTGGGGCAGGCCGTATGCAGCCCAATGTGCGGCCTGGCCATCAAGGAGGTGAACCAGGCTAAGGCGCGTAAGTCGCTAGCCGATATCGGCCGCAAGGAGTTGCGCGCGGCGAAAGTGAAGATCAAGACGCGCGCCCAGCACATGAAGGAGGCACAGGCCGCATTCAACGCCTGGATCCGCGAGCGGGACATCGGCCTGCCGTGCGTGAGCTGTGGACGGCACCACAACGGCCAATGGCACGCCGGGCACTACCGCACCGTCGGCGGCAACCCTGAGCTTCGCTTCGAGCCGCTGAACGTGTGGCGCCAGTGCGCGCCGTGCAACAACCATAAATCGGGCGACATCGTGAACTACCGGCTGGAGCTGGTGAGGCGCATCGGTGCCGAAAAAGTGGATTGGCTGGAAGGACCTCATGATCCCCAGCGCCATACCATCGAGCAGTTGCAGGCCATCAAGGCCGACTACCGAGCCAAAACCCGTGAACTCAAGAGGGCTGCAGCATGACCTATCGCAACGTTGTTTCAGCAGTAGTTCGAGCCCTCGCGGCCGAGACCATCAGTTCCGCCGGCGGCTGCGACTTTGAGCCGAAGGTGCAGTGCGCTAAGCAGAAGGGGGAGATCGTCGGTAAGGAGGCAGCGTTTCTTCAGGACTGCTGGGTGTTCGGTCGGCTGCATAAAGCTTTGAGCCCTGCTCACTGGCGGGCACTTGTGGCGAAGTACTCGACGCATGAAGAGCGCAAGCATGGCGCCATCCTGGAACTGTTGAATTCGGTGAAGACGCCGGCGCCGAAACGCTTCCGGGAATGTGCCGTGCTGACCTGGGCTATTCCGCAGGTGGCGGGGGCAGAGGGCAAGCGTTCCGCAGCGGTCCTGCCAGCGGCTTGGTACGACATCACGAATTGGGATAACGATGGAAAGCCAGAATCGACTCGATACCGGTGGCGCTCGACAATCCGAAAAACGCTGGATGACCAAGTTAACAAGGCGCTGACCGCTGCCCAGGAGCTGCTCGACGCCGAGGGCTTAATCGAAAGTTGCGCGGCGTAGCAAATAGCCATTGCAATGAGTGAGAAAGTGAGAGAGTATTTATCCATCCTGTCGATCTTGCGCGTTAACGGATCGATGAAACGAGTCCCTAGTGTGGGATCATCGGCAATTTTGACGGGGTGCTTGCTCGTAGCCGGCGCTGTTGGGTACTTGATTCTTGTAGCACTGAAGTTTCTCGTTCAAAAACTGCAGCAGCCAAGCGTAGTGGTTCCGCCTACGAAGGAGGTTAGTGAAATGGCTAACATCGACACCGCGTTTCTCGACACCAGCATCAATGTTGGCGCCGGATTCGTAGCAAGCACTCTGTTTGCCGCTCTGATTTGAGTCCGAAAGGACTCCACAAACCCCGTCTAATCAGCGGGGTTTTTTTATGCCTGAAATTTACCTGTAGACAGGACAGCCTTCGGGAAGGCCCGGACGTCGATAGCCGGAAAGCGCGGCTATCGGAAGCGACGTCGGCCTGTTGGTCCGCTTGCCTCAAGAGTGACCATTCACTATTTGACCTAGGTGAAACCATTTAAGGTGAATTGGTCTGCCAGTGATTGATTCCGCTGAATTTCCTGGGTCCTTTAAAGGATCCTCCCTCCCTTCAGGCCACATCGCGAAGTCCGTGACAATGACTGCCGAAGTCAGTTGGATCGAGTTCTCAGTTCCCTGACGGAAATAGTCGGGAAACCCTGTATCCAGATCTGACGTTTTGACGTAGATCCGATGTCGCCAAAAAGCTTCGTGGCTTGTGCATTCCTGCAGAATAAATGGGTCGTTAATCCTCGACTTGGTGCTTTTGTATTCTTCTATTAGTCGCGCAGATGTCAGCCAGTTGATCCTGCTTGGTGGGGGCACATTAAAGTCTGGCTTGCCACCCACAAGTGTGGAATACGCCCGCTCAAGCGTTGTTATCGCGTGCGATAGGAGTCTCTCGTTCTTTCGATCATTCTCGGCCTCTGCCAAAGCCTTTGAGTGGTTCGAGTTGCTCGCCTCTATCGCCCGAAAAGCCGCGTAAGCAGATGCGGCCCCTGTAGCGGCTGATAGCGCAGCCGCCACAGCGGCAACTGTGGTCCATATCAAATTCCATTCCATAAGTTTCTCCCGCCTTCTGAGGTTCGGAGACTCGTTTACCAACCATCCATAGTCAAGAGGTCCGAGCATGGAGTTTTTGCATCGCCTGCTCGATAAGACCGAGTGGCTAATTGCTGGACTGATCGGCGCTATCGTCGCCAGTTGGTGGCACAAGGACGACCTGGCAGACTGGCGTGCCTGGGTGATCTTCCTGGTCACCGGAGTGGCCTGCTCGCTTTACTTGACCGGGATGGTGAGTGCCTATCTCAACGTCACCGAGCCGAGCATCGTTGCCGGGATCGGTTTTCTCCTTGGCACGTTCGGCGGTTCGCTCCTAGCAGCAATCAACCGAGCCATCAAAGCCGCTGACCTCTGGGCGCTTATTCGCCAGCGGTTCGGGGGAGGCAATCCACCATGAATCTTGAACTGATCAACTCCATCGCCTGCGGCCTTATCGCGCTGTGGGCCACCTGGTGCGTTCTGAGCGGTAAGGTGAGGGACGGCATTCTTGGGAAGCTGATCTACACCACGATCGCCATCACCGGCTTCGTCGTGTCGGTGCGTAGTCAGAACATTTTCTTCGGGCCGACTACAGCCGGCCTGACGCTGCACGTCGCCCTGGCCTTGGCCGGTGCCCGGCACATCTTCATGGTCACTTACTGGCAGCCGGTTAAAGCCTGGCTTTGCCGGACCCTGAACTGCGAGCACTGCCTGCACTGTGACAAGGCACCGGGCGGTATCGATCGCCGGGTTAAGTAATCCGCGCCACGTTTTCGAATGCGCCAAATCGTGGCGCGAGAATTGAGGTAGACATGGGCATCAAGAAGACGCTGATCCACTTCAACGACATCACGCTGACCTTGTCGGTGGATGATCTGAAGGCTGCGCTCATCGCCAAGTATGGCGATGCCGCGGCAGAGGTGCTGGGCGATGGCGTGATCCTTCAGAACGCCACCTATTCCACATATTGCCCGGATGACGACGTGAAGTTCACCTTTGCTCAGCCTCTGGAAGGGCACAACACGTGAGCAACGTCACCCGCCTGCGCCACGCGCTTCCGTTGGGGCAAGACATCAACGCTGCTGTGAGCGCGCTCGACAAGGCCATTGCCGATGCCGTGGACGCTGCCAGGGAAGCCGGGCTGCCCCAAGGCCTGATCGTTGGACTCCTCCACGCCCACGCACAGACGCACCAGATGGTTACTCAAGCTGCTGAATGAGCATGGAAGAGGGTTATCATGAGATGAATCACTATCTCAAGGAACGAAAATGAGCACGGATACGCGCAGTGTGCTGCTTCATCAATCGGCGAGCACTGAATCGATGGGGTTTGACCGATTTATCTTAGGTGCCACTTTAGCTGCTTGCGCTTATATGGCTCAGACGATTCCTTTTGGTCCCTTGGGTCACAACATTGAAACGATGTACCTGTGGACGCTGGTCGTGATGGCGGCAGCAGCCTTTTTTGGCTTTAAGCGGATCGAAGCGGTAATTGAGACAGTGAAATTCAACTCTCAATACTTAGCGGATTTGGAAACTGGCAAGGTTAGGACTGAAGAGCTTTTTGATCGGTATCAGGCGGCTCTTGAAAGGCGCTCAAGCCAAACCCTACGCTTCTATAGGGCGCGCAATACCACGCTGTTCATGTCATTCACTTGTTATGTGGCGACGAAGGTGTTTGCTACATACCTTTTATAAAAAATATGCCGCAGTTGAGTGCGGCACGGGTGGGTCACTTCACTTTCAGTGCTTCTTGGATCTTGTCGGTATAGGCAGACAGCTTGGAAAACTCTTTTTCCAGATCCACTGATGTATTCCCGCTTGCTGCAAAGGCTGCAATGGTCTCCAGAGCCGCTGCTACTGCGTGGCCGCGTGCCATTCGTGTCTTGTTGCCTATCGTGGCGGATTGCGAGCTAGAGATCGCTTCGGCGATGGATGACGACATGTGCTGCTTCCTTTCGTTGATTTGATCCTCACTAATACCGGCAATCAGCCACTATTTCAAGGTGATCCATGGACAGGCCTAACCCTCCATCGTCACTGCTTGAGCTGTCAGGGCTAAGCGACGTCGACGTCCGCCCGACCCTAGCCTTCGATCCGTTTACCTGATACTCCAAGTTTGCGTATGGGTATCAGATGCGGTACCTCCCTAGCGGATGCATAATCCAGCTCTCAACCAAAGGAAGGTTCCGATGAAAGACACTCCTATCACCAAGCAGCAATTTGACCTTGTGAGATCAGCAGTTGCGGACGCCGCTCGCATCAAGGATCACGTCAGGAATCTCGCCGAGCAACTTCGGCAAGTGTTTTCCAAGGATTATCCAATAGCCAACTGGGGAGTTCGCTACGATCTGGATGGAGACCAAATATCTGCCGCTTTAGAAACCCCATTTGGTATTGCGAGGTCAAGGCTGGTACTGGGTGTGGACGAGCGCGGACCAATGGGTCGCTATCTTTTTGAGCGGCGCAATCTTGCGCCTGATGACTCGTTCGTTTGGGGGCATGCGTGGAGCATCCGCATAGGCCAGTACGGCGAGATCTCGCTGGAGGGTCAGGAAGGAAGTAGCGTCGATCTCGACCACCCATACCATGGGGAAAATCTGATAGCTGAAATTGCCCTTTCTCTCCTATACGCAATAGCTAGGAAGTTTTAGACCAGTTTGGTGCAATTCTTAGACGGTTCTGTTGGAAGCCCTGCTAGATGCGGGGCTTCTTTTTTAGGTGAATTATGACAACCAAGCAACCCGACTGGGAGGCAATCGAACGTGCCTACCGGGCTGGTTCGCTTTCCATCAGGACTATCGCTGAGCGCCAAGGCGTGAGTGACACGGCAATCCGGAAGAAAGCCAAGGTTCAAGGATGGGCGAGAGATCTTTCTGACCAGGTGCGCAAAGAGGTTCGCAGCAAGCTGGTTCGCGGAGAGGTTCGCAACGACCAAGGCGCGAACTGCGAACTTGACGCCGAGATCATCGAAGAGGCCGCAGAGGAAGGCGCTCGGGTGGTTCGCAGCCATCGCCGAGACATTCGCAAGGCGACGAACCTTGCGAACCTGCTGATGGATGATTTGCTCAACACCATTCAGCGCCGCGAAGAGATCGAAGACGCGATCATTGATGAGACGGGTGAGGACAATAACGGCATGCGCCGGGCCTCGATGCTCGCTGCTGTTGCGCTACCCAGCAATTCCAAAACCCTGTTCCAGCTTTCCTCTGCAATGAAGAACCTGCAAGTTCTGGAGCGTCAGGCATTCAGCCTGGACGAGAAGGAGAAGACGGACGACGCCGACGAGATCTCGAAGATGATGGACGAATTATCACAGGACGCCTGATATGAAACCCGAGCACATGAAGCTGCTTCGGGATCGGTTCTGGCGACTGAATAATCTCTATTTCATCACCGACAAGCAGGGAAAGAAGGTTCGCTTCCGCATGACGCAGGAGCAGATCGATTACTTCCAGGGGATGCATACCCGTAACATCATCCTGAAGGCGCGTCAGCTTGGCTTCACGACGCTGGTGTGTATCGTCCAGTTGGATGCGGCGCTGTTCGAGGCTGCGAAGTGCGCCTTGATCGCTCACACCCTGAACGATGCCAAGCGCCTTTTCCGGGAAAAGGTGAAGTACGCCTACGACAACCTGCCGAAAGAGCTGCGTGCTGCAAACCCGGCGCGAAACGACGCTGCCGGCGAACTGGTGTTCAGTAAGGGCGGCTCGCTTTACGTCTCTACCTCGTTCCGGGGCGGGACGTTGCGCTACCTGCACGTGTCCGAGTTCGGGAAAATCTGCGCCAAGTTCCCGCATAAGGCGCGGGAGATCGTCACCGGTGCTTTCGAGGCGGTGGCCGCTGATTGTTTCGTCACCATTGAGTCGACGGCAGAAGGTCGGGCCGGGTATTTCTTTGATTACAGTCAGTCAGCGGAGCGGCAGCAGCTCTCCGGTGTGCCGCTAGGCCTGCTGGACTGGAAGTTCTTTTTCTTCAGTTGGTGGAACAACAAGGCCTACAGCCTTGACTCGACCGACGTGGTACTGCCCCAGCGCCTGACCGACTACTTCAACGAACTGCACGCCAAGCACGGGATCGTCACCAACGACGGCCAGCGCGCCTGGTATGCGGCCAAGGAGAAGACGCTCGGCGACGACATGAAGCGGGAATACCCGTCGATTCCCGTCGAAGCCTTCCAGCAGTCGGTCGAGGGCGCCTACTACGCGCAGCAGTTCACCAAGCTGTATGCAGCTCAGCGCATCGGCACTCTGCCCGACAACAGCCACCTGCCGGTGATGACCATTTGGGACATCGGCGTGAGCGACTCCACCGCCATTTGGTTCGTGCGCCAGGTGGGCGAGCAGTACCACGTCATCGATTACTACGAGAACTCAGGCGAAGGCCTGCGGCATTACATGAAGGTGCTCAAGGACAAGGGTTACACCTACTCCGAGCACTGGGGGCCGCACGACATCGAGAACCGTGAGTTCGGTAGTGATGCGAAGACGCGCAAGGACATAGCCCGAGAGGGTTATGAGATCGATGGCCAGGTTTACCGCATGACGTTCCAGGTTGTTCCGAAGATCGGGGTGGACGACGGCATCGAGCAGGCCCGCGAAATTCTGTCCAAGTGCGCCTTCGACGAATCGAAGTGCGAAGAGGGAATTGCCTGCCTTGAGAACTATCGCAAGGAGTGGGACGACAAGAAGGGCTGCTGGAAAGACAAGCCGCTGCATGACTGGACGTCTCACGGCTCCGATGCATTCCGGTACTTCGCTGTCGCCAAGAGCGCGAAGAAGCCGGTCAAATCAATCAAAATGGGATTCGCACGCTAATGGCAGACGTCACATACACCCGCCCGGAATACGACGCGGCACAGTCCCGTTGGCGGCTGGTGCGCGACGTGTGCAAGGGCTCCGAGACGGTAAAGGGGCGCGGCGATGTTTACTTGCCCAGGCCCAACAAGCACGACACCAGCCCTGAGAATCTTGAACGGTATAAGTCGTACAAGCAGCGGGCCGTGTACTACAACGCTACCGGGCGCACGAAACACAGTCTGGTGGGGGCCGTGTTCCGCACCTGGCCAACGCTGACGGTACCTGGTGCACTGGATTATGTAGCCACGGATATCGACGGGCAGGGCGTGAGCGTTTATCAGCAGTCGCAGTCGGTCATTGGGCATCTGCTCGAAGTTGGTCGTCACGGCCTGCTGGTGGACTACGCCGCGGTGCAGGCAGGTACTGTGAGCAAGGCGGACGAGCAGGCGGGTCGTGCTCGCGCTAGTGTTGCGAGCTACCCAGCCGAGTCGATCAGGAACTGGAAGACCCGTAAGGTCGGTGGTCAGCACCTGCTGAGCCTGGTTGTGCTGCAAGAATCCGTAGATGTCGACACCGATGACGGCTTCGGTAGCGAAAAGGTTACCCAGTACCGGGTGCTACGCCTGGACGAGACCGGCGTGTACACCCAGGAGGTGTGGGAAGAGGGAACAAGCCAGACGGCTATGATTATCCCGCCATTCACCCCCCTGAATGGCGCAGGCCAGCCTTGGCGGATCATCCCGTTCCACTTCCTTGGTAGCGAAAACAACGACACCAGCATCGACGACGCCCCGCTGTACGACATGGCGGTGCTGAACATTGGTCACTACTGCAACAGCGCGGACTACGAAGACTCAGTGTGGTTTTCCGGGCAACCGCAGTTCTGGATTTCTGGCTTGGACGAGGCTTGGCGCGATCACCTTGAGGCCAATGGCATCTATGTCGGCTCCAGGGCTCCGCTGACACTTCCAGCCAACGGATCTTGCGGCTTTGCCCAGCCTGAGCCGAACACGCTCGTGAAGGAGGCCATGGACGCCAAGAAGCAGGACATGGTGTCCCTCGGCGCCCGCCTGATCGAACGTGGAAGCGCGGTGAAGACAGCGACCCAGGCCGACAACGATAGCGCCGCCGAACACAGCGTTCTCTCCCTGGTGGTGAGCAACGTCAGCGAGGCATACAGCCAGTGCCTTGAGTGGATGGCCGAGTTCGTGAACGCTCCTGGCGAAGTGGTCTACAAGCTCAACCAAGACTTCAGTCAGATCACTCTGGACGCGACGATCCTGGCGGCACTCTTCAATGCAGTGCAGGGCGGCAAGTTGCCTGAAGGAGACTTCTGGCAATACCTGCGCGATCGCGGCGTGATCAACCCAGAGAAAACGGACGACGAAATCCGGGATGAGCTGGAGGCGCAAAGCACCGGGCCAGCCCTGGACGACACTGAGGTAATTCCGAATGGCGGCAAACCAAGCAATCCTTGATGCCACCATCCGGCACGCCGTCTTCTTGGAGCAGCTGAAGTCGGGAGAGGTGAAGAAGTTCGCACCCTTCCTCAAGGAGATCGACCGCTCGATTCGTGAGCGCTTGACCCGGGCGGACCTGACGGACTACACCGTCGCGCGGCTGGAGCGGCTGCTGAGCGAGGTTGATAGCCTGCTGCTGGGCATCTTCGACCGGTACAGCGAAAAGCTGAACCTCGACCTGGTGGATATCGCCAACTACGAGGCCGAGTTTGAGGCGACCAGTTTGACCAGAGCGGCACCGGTTGGCGTCACATTCGACGCGGCGGTGCCGGGTGCTGCGGCAATCAGGGCGGCAATCCTCACCAACCCGCTCAGCGTGCGCGGTGCCGACGGCGGAAAGCTGCTCAAGTCGTTCATTGATGGCTTCACCGCAACGGAGCGGCAACGCCTCACAGGCGCGATCAGGCAGGGCTTCTTCGAAGGCCAGACGAACTTCCAGATCATCAAGAACATCCGTGGTACCAAGGCGCTTCAGTACAACGACGGCATCCTGGCCACGACCAACCGTAACGCCGGCGCCATCGTGCGGACGGCGGTGCAGCACGTCGCTACCCAGGCGCGCATGGAGACGCTGAAGGAGAACGCCGACGTCGTGCAGTCGGTGGAGTGGGTCAGCACCCTGGATTCGAAGACCACCAGCCAGTGCCGGACGCTGGATAAGCAACGATTCAAGCTGACTGAAGGGCCAAGGCCACCGATCCACATCAACTGCCGCTCGACGGTGGTGGCGGTGACGCGCTTCAGCGCTCTGTTCGCCAAAGACGCAACTCGGGCATCCATCGGCGACGGCGGTGCGCAGCAGGTGAGGGCAGACCTCAGTTATTATGACTGGCTCAAGCAGCAGCCAGAAGCGTTTCAGGACAAGGCCATCGGCCCGGTCCGCGCCAAGCTGTTCCGCGAAGGCGGCCTGAGCATCGAACGATTCTCCGAGCTGCAGCTTGATCGCAACTTTGCGCCACTGACCCTTGCACAAATGCGCGCCCTTGAACCGCTGGCTTTCGAGCGCGCAGGTGTTTGAGGGATCAATCGCTGCCCTTGTCGAGCGACGATTTGTACCAGAAGTACGGATTGATGGGGTCTTGGACGGGCGGTTTCCCCGCAAGAAATTCTTTGGCTGCGTCGAGATTGAAGTCGAGAGCATTCACGGGCCGGTAAAAATCGAACTTTCGTTTTGTAGGATTGAAGATCCCAGTGCTCACCAGCGCGTTTACCACCTCTGTGGTTGCCTGCATGGTGTTGCGATACGGTGAGTTCTTCGGCAGAAATTTCGCCCGAATCAGAGGGTCCAGCGACCCCATCTGCCGAGCGTCGAAGTTGGCTAGTGCCTGCGCGCGCATATTTACTGGAAAGCTTTCACCGTACTCTTTCCGCACCTCGTCGAGATCGTCGTCCGCGCCCATGCTCACCTGGCTTGTCCGGACGCAATAGTCGACCAACCGGACGAGATCAATATGCTCGCCCGGTGCGTGGGGCAATGAAATGCGCAGCCCGTCATCCGACAGGAGAGTGGTTTTTGTGGGAGCTGCACTCCGCTCCGTTATGTTTTTTTGAAGCATTACGTATTCCTTGTATGGGATCAGAGCAAACAGTGGTTTGCCCTCTTGATCACTGATTATTTGATGTTTTTTGTTCATGTTGCGTTCTCGTTTCGTGCAAGAAATGTAATATTAAATGAAATAAATGAAAAAATCCAATCTGGATTTATCCCGGATATCGGGTTTTCACATCCGCAGGCAGGGCCTGCACCTACGTCTCTGGGAGACAACCAATGCTGAAATTCCAACTGGATACCCTGGAAGGGGTAGATGAAGCCGTGCGCGCTCTTTACACCGAGAAGGACGGCAAGTTCGTACTCGGCATTGAGGGTCTGCCGCAGCAAGAAGATGTATCCGGCCTGAAAGCCAAGGTTGATGAGTTGCTCGGCGAGAAGAAGCTGGCCGAGAAGAAAGCCCGCGAGGCAGAAGAACTGGCTCGCACTGAGCGTGAAGAAGCCGCTCGCAAATCCGGCAACGTCGAAGAACTCGAGCGTTCCTGGTCTGAAAAATACACCCGCCGCGAAGCGGAGTTGAACGGCATGCTGGAACAGGAGCGCGGGACGCTGAGCACTCAGATCCGGGATCTGACCGTCGGCCGTACCGCTACTGACATCGCGTCTGCCCTGGCAATCCCAGGTAGCGCCAAAGCCCTGTTGCCGCACATCGAACGCCGTCTGAGCGTCGAGCAGCGCGACGGGAAGCCTGTTGTGGTCGTCCTCGACCAGCAGGGCAAGCTCTCGGCGGCAACGCTGGATGAGCTGAAAGCAGAATTCGCAAACGACACGGCCTTCGCGCCGTTGATCGCGGGTAGTAAGGCATCTGGCGGCGGGGCTGCTGGTGCTGGAGGTGGCGGCGGGGCCGCAAAAGGAAAAATCGGCGGCACCAAAGAGGAACGTACGGCCGCAATCGCGAGCCGGTTCCCGGATCTCCCACAATCGTAAGGAAATAACTCATGTCCCTGTCGCAAATGCAGGTTTTCAACGAATACATCATGCCGGCGACTCTCGAGACGCTGGATCAGTATCTCGCTGCTTTCAACGCCGCCAGCCGCGGTGCAATCGTGCTGTCTCCGGACGGCTTCACTGGTGACTTCCTCCAGGAATCGTTCTTCCAGACCCTGGCCGCTGCCCAGCGCCGCGTGGACCGCTACAGCGCAAACGCTACCGTCGCCGCTACCGACCTGACCGAGCTGAAGAACACTTCGGTGAAGGTAGCCGGCGGCTTCGGCCCGATCCGCTACGAGCCATCGCAGATGACCTGGCTGGAGCGTCCAACCGCGCAAGGCATCGAGGTCGCTAGCCGTGCGTTCGCTGAAATCCTGCTGAAGGATCAGCTGAACACCGCGATCGCTGCCCTGGTTGCTGCAATCACCGCCCAGGCCGCCGCGGTCAACGATGTGTCGGCTACCGCCGGCATCACCTACGCCGGCTTGAACAACGCCCACGCGAAGTTCGGCGACGCGAGCCAGAACCTGGTCACCCAGGTGATGCAGGGCACCAGCTATCACAAGTTGGTCGGCCAGAACCTGGCGAACCAGCAGCAGCTGTTCCAGGCGGGCAACGTCCGCGTGGTGGACATCCTCGGCAAGATCTCCGTTGTGACGGATGCTCCGGCGCTGATGCAGGCCGGCACCCCGAACAAGGAAATCATCCTGTCCCTGGTTCAAGGCGCTGCGCTCGTCCACGACGGCCGCGACATCATCAGCAACGTCCAGACCACCAACGGCAAGGAGCGTATCGAAACCACGCTCCAGACCGACTACACGTTCGGCCTGGGCCTGAAGGGGTACACCTGGGACACCACCACAGGCGGCAAGTCGCCAACCGACGCCGAACTGGCGACCGGGACGAACTGGGACAAGACCGCCACCAGCATCAAGCACACCGCCGGTGTGGCTCTGATCGGTGACGCCTCCAAGTAACCCTGATAGCTGAGTCGGGCCCAGTGCCCGGCTTGGCGAGGACACGATCATGAGTAACAAGAACATCTGGTATCTGCCTGGTCCATTCCACCAGTATCAGGAGGACGTGAAGGCGCTGGCCAAGGCGAATGGCCTGCGCATCGTCGACGCAAGCGTTACCGAAAGCCGCGAAGATGCTGCCGACGATGTGCCTGACGTGACGGTCAAGGAAGTGCCGAAGGTGCTGCTGATCGATGGTGGTAACTCCAGCATCAACATCGACGCCTTCCGTGCCGAACTCGAATCTGTCGGCCTGATCGTCGAGTCATTCGCTGATCAGGCGCTGGTGCGCCCAGAAGGTGAGCTTGGTCCGATCGCTTATCGCCTGTTTCAGGTGTTCGAAGCGGTAAACGCCGGTGTGGAAAGCCTCATCCGCGAGCGTGACGGTGAAGTCGAGAAGGTGAAAGCTCTGCAACTGCAGGTAGATGGCCTTCTTGAGCAGGCCGACAAAGCCGGTCACGTGGATACCGAGGCGAAGGAGATCGCCAACCTGAAGGCCAAGCTCGATGAAGCGAAGGTGCCGTACCGTGCCAACGCCTCGAAAGAATCCTTGGAAAAGCTCGTCGCTGATCTGCCCAAGGCGTGATAATGCTGGCTGCCGGTGACCCGGTGGCCGATCTCAAACCATTCCAGCGAGTTGACGCATGACACTCATCATCGAGGACGGCACCGGCAAGCCTGACGCCGAAAGCTACGCGAGTGCCGAGGATCTGGCCTTGTATGCCGTGAAATTCGGTACGGTCATTCCCGCGGGCGTTCCTGAGCAGGAAGCATTGCTTCGTCGGGCCGCCTTGGCGATGGATGGCAAAACCTGGAAAGGCCGCAAGATGAGCAGCGAGCAGGCCCTGGCCTGGCCGCGTCGGGGTGTTGAGCTGGACTGCCAGATCAAGCCAGACAACTACCTGCCGGCGCGGATCCAGTACGGCCAGATGGCCCTGGCCGCCGAGATTCATCAGGACGATATCGACCCGGTGGAAAAGCGCAAAGGCGCTGTAACGCTGGAGCGCGTCGAAGGCGCGGTAACTCGCGAGTACGCGACGATCTCCAACACCAGCGGCCGACTGTTGCCGGCGGCGCCTGATCGACCGAGCGCTACGCAGTTTGCCGACTATCTACAAAAGCGCGGGTTGTTTGCGATCCGCGCATAGCTGCAACGGAGACCACCATGGCCACCTTCTACGACGAAATGGCCGTGATGGCTCTGGAGATGATCACAGAGTTCGGCCAGCCCGTGACCATCAGCAAGACTGAGCCCGGCGAGTACGACCCAAATATTGGTGGCGAAGCGCCAGGCGCCACTGTTGAGCAAATCGCCCAGGGCATCCTGCTCGACTTCACCGGTATCGAATTCCAGAACAACAGTCTCATCCAGCAGGGCGATAAGAAGTTGAAGATTGCCGCGCATGGTTTGGCTTGGGTTCCTGGATTGCTGGACAAGGTGGTCGCCCAAGGCCGTACCTGGTCAATTGTCCCACCGCTGAAAGAGGTCAACCCCGCCGGCACGCCGATCCTATATGAGCTGCAGGTGCGGTCGTGAGCCGGGCAGGCGCCGGACAGTCCGGCAGTTTCGCGCTCAGCCTGGCCGAGTTTGCTACACAGACCAGTGAAGCCATCGACGCCAGTGTGCGAGAGATCATCATCGAGGTCGGCAGCAGCCTGATTCGCATGTCGCCCGTGGGTAACCCGGAGATCTGGGCGCAGAACGCAGTGGCGACTCAGTACAACAAGGCCGTCGACGATCACAACAGCGCGCTGCGCAGTGATCCGGCCAACCTCACGAAGGGTGGCAGGCTGAAGAAGGGCCGCAAGCTCAACGACGGCATGGACGTAAAAGCGCCCGAGGGCTACGTAGGCGGCCGGTTCCGAGCGAACTGGCACATCTCGCTGGGCGTTGTCGAGAGTGTCACCTTCGACGAGGTAGACCCGAGCGGCGCCGAAACTACTGCCGCACTGGTGGCCGCGATGAGCGACTTCACCGCCGGCCAGATGGCCTACATCATCAACAACCTGCCCTACGCGATCCCGCTGGAGTTCGGCTACTCCACCCAGGCCCCCGGCGGTATGGTTCGGGTAACCGTGGCTCGCTTCCAGCAGATCGTGCTGGAGGCCATCAGGAACAACCAGGTATGAGTCACGCAATTATTGCTTCGATCTACGAGGCCAAGCTGATCGCCTGGAACGCTGCCAGGTCGGAAAAGCTCAAGATCGTGTTCGAGAACACGGCCTACGCGCCGGCGGAGGGCGAGACTTACCTTCGAGCTTTCACCATCCCCGGCGATACCGCAAGCAACACGCTAGGCGGTGATCATCGGCTGTACACCGGCGTGTTCCAGGTCAGCATCATCGCGCCGTCGGGTACCGGCAAGATCAAGATAAACCCTATTGCTGCCGAGCTCATCGAGATATTCCCGCTGTATGTTCGCGACGTGAAGAACGGATTCGTAGTAACGCCCATGACGCCCGTAGATGTCGGTCCAGGCGTTACTGGCGACTCAGCCTACACCGTGCCGCTCTCGTTTACCTACCGCTCCGATACCACTCCGTAACCCGCCCGTTGGGCAACTCCTGAACCCGCCATTGAGCGGGTTTTGTCATTTCTGCAAAGAGGAAAACCCATGTCTGTCTATTTCCCCAACGGGGCAACGCTTTCGATTTCCAACGGGTTCGCTGCGGCCAAGCTGATCTCCGCAATCAGCAACGCGAACCCGGGCGTTGCTACCAGCGCCGCAAACGGTTTTGCCAATGGCGATATTCTTCTCGTCACTTCGGGCTGGGAGGACATCAACGAGCGCGCAGTGCGTGTATCCAACGCCGCCGCCGGCGCATTTACCCTGGAAGGCATCGACACATCGAATGTTGCTTTTTTCCCGGACGGCATCAGCGGCGGTACAGCGAAGAAAGTTACCGGCTGGGTAGCGGTCAACCAAGTGATCGGCAACTCCATGTCTGGCGGCGAGCAGCAGTATTGGACTTACGCGCCGCTCGAAGCGCGCCGCGACAAGCAGATTCCGACCACCAAGAACGCGCAGGCCTTCGCCTTCCAGCTGGCCGATGATGACAGTCTGGCTTGGTACGAAGAGCTCGATAAGGCTGACCGCGAGAAAGAAGTGCGCATCCTGCGTATGTCGCTGCCCAACGGCAAAACGATCTACTACGCCGGTTATGCCTCCTTCAACAAGACGCCGACGCTGGTGCGTAACGAAGGCGCGGCCGTCTCTTTCGGCTTCACCATCAACGCCGAAATCACCGCGTATCGTGCGCCTGTTGTCGCTGGCGGTGGGGCTTAATCATGGCGAAATTCAAGATTGCCCAATCACCGACTTTTCTGGGGGCCGTGATGGTCCCGGTAGTAGGCCAGGATCCGGTGAAGGTGGGCTTCACCTTCAAATATCGAAACCGCATCGAGCTTGCGGCGTTGTTCGACGAGTGGAATCAGCGGCGTAAAGACGGCCTCGATAAGTTCGGCGAAAAGCCCTCCGTGTCCGAAATCGTTGCCGTTGATACCGAAAACCAGATTCAGCAAATCAAGGATTTGGTTGTGGCTTGGGAGTTCGACGACAAGTTTGACGACGAGAGCATCAAGGCGCTGGTGACGTCCTGTCATGGCACAACCGAGGCAGTCGTAGACGTCTATCAGGATGCTTACTCCAAGGCCCGCACGGGAAACTGATACGCGCCGCCCGCGCCCTGTATGAATCCCCGCCGGATGCTGAGCAGATCGCTGCTTTCGGCTGGGACGCAGAGGACATGGAAGAAGAGTTCGATGTTTGGCCGTGCCTTTGGCCAGCCTTCCTGCTGTTCAATCGCATGTCCACCCAATGGCGGGCAGGCGCCGGCGGCGCGATCGGTCTCGATTACAGCAGCATTCGCGACGTGGCCGGGTTCCTCGGCATCAAGAAAAAGAAACTCGCTGAAATCTTCCCTGACCTTCAGGTGCTGGAAGGCGAAGCCCTGCGCGTTATGGCGGAGGAAAGGGAAAACAGCCCGTAAAAACGGGCACTTATTCAAGGTGAGTCGATGAACATTGCAGAACTAGGCGTCAAAATCGACTCGGCCGATGCAATCCAGGCGAAAACGAGCCTGGATGAAATGGCGAAGGCTGGCGGCCGGGCCGAGCAGTCCGCTGTTTCGCTGATGAACGAAATGCAGGCGCTGGAAAAGTCGCTGTCTACCAGCGCCAAAACCACCCAGGACCTGGCGAAGCAGCGTGACGCTCTCGCCAAGCTGACCAAGACCGGCGCCTATGGCGAGGCCGAGGCGGCGAAGATCTCCGCTCAGTTGGACAAGCAGCAGATTGCCCTCGCCAAGTCCGCCCTGGACGAACAGAAGGCCCTGAACAGCCTGCTGGGTGCCATCGACCCGGCTCGGGCTGCACTGGCCAAGCTGGACACCCAAGTCGAGCAACTTGGCAAGCACCTGGATGCCGGGCGAATCAGCCAGGACCAGTACAACAGCGCCCTGGGTAAAATCGACAAGGATTACGCCAAGCTCGAAAAGACTACGACCGGTTTCGACAAGTTGCGCCTCGGCACCCGCCAAGCCCAGGAAAACGTCGTACAGCTGGGTAACGCGGCTGTCGTCGGGCGACTGGGGGAGCGGCGTTCGCGCAGTAGCTCAGCTGGGCGCCGGTGCCGGTAGTGCCGCAATCGGGTTCGCAGCTATTGCCGCGCCGATTGCCTTGGCCGCAGGCGCATTGGCGGTGCTCACCAACGCATATTATCAGGGCAGCCAGGAGGCTCAGGAGTACAACAAATCCCTGATCCTGACCGGCAACTACGCCGGTACAAGCTCCAGCGAGCTTGCCGAAATGGCAAGGCAGATCGGCGCGACCGTGGGCACCACCGGAGCTGCTGCCGATGTTCTGGCCAGCCTTGCTGGCAACGGAAAGATCGCAAGCTCGAGTTTCGTTGAGATTTCAGAAGCCGCCTTGGCGATGGAGAAAGCCACCGGCAAGTCTGTCGATGCAACGGTATCTGAGTTCGTCAAGATTGCTGATGATCCAGTTGCTGCCGCGAAGTCCCTGAATGACCAATACCACTTCCTGACCGCATCTGTGTACGCGCAGATTGTTGCGCTGAAAGCTCAGGGTGATGAGATCGGGGCCTCGAAACTGCTTACCGACAATTACGCGGAGGCGGTGAAGGGGCGCGCAGGAGAAATAATTCAGAACCTTGGGCTTGTTGAAAAAGCATGGCTCGCGATTCGAGGTGAAACCGCGAAGACGCTGGACGCCCTGAAAAACGTCGGTCGCGATCAGGATGACCTGCTGCGAATCACCGAAATCACCCAAAAGCTTGCCTACCTGCAATCAACTCTCGGAACGGGTTACGAGGATGGTGATGCGAAAAAGCGAATGGGGTCGCTGCAAGACGAGCTGAACCTGTTGCAAGACAAGCAGGCTGCTCAGAAGGAAAACGCGAAGTTTGACAGCGATCAAACTCGCATTCAGAAGGAAGGGATTGAAGCTGAGATAAAGCTGAAGGCGATCAGCGACTCGAACCTCACCAATGCCGAAAAGCGCAACAAGCTGATCAAGGAGTATCAGCGATCGGTCGATGATCTGCGCAAAGCAAATCCGGATAGCCCTCTCGTCAAGCCAGATTACGTGGCGAAGACGATCCAGAATATCAAGGACAAGAACAAAGATCCCGCGACTGCGTCCGGTAGCGTAGACCTGACGGGGTTCAACGATGCCAAGAACAACCTGGCGGCGATCACCGACACCTACAAAAACTACCAGAAGGAACTGGAAGCGGCTCAAAAGGCCGGCCTGCTGTCTGAGGAAGACTACCTGCTGCGGCGCCAGGCGCTAATCGGCAATCAGCTCGACCAAACTACTGCGGCCTACGAGGCTGAGATTGCGCAGTGGAAGCGGCCAAGGGCAGGAAGACAACGTCAGCCGCGCAAAGCATCCAGCTGGACCAGAAGATCGCCGACGCTCGTGCAGGCATGCTCAAGGCGCAGAAGGATGCCGACAGCCAGCTTGAGGTTTTGGCGACCAACGAGACCGGGCGACTCGCCAAGCAGGAGCGGGCGATCAGCTCCTACGTGCAGGCGCTGGGGCAGCAACAGCGAGCCCTAGAGTTGGCGGGTCAGCGCGCTGTATTGGGTGTGGGCCAAGGTGACCGCCAGAACGCATTGAGCGGTCAGCTGAACAGCCAGCAAGACCGGTTTGCTCAGCAGTCGCTTGAGCTGGAAAACCAGCGCTCCGACCCGTCGCGCAACATGTCGGAGGAAGAGTTTAAGCGGAAGTCGCAGGCTCTCGCAGACGCGAACAAGGCGGCGACGGACCAGATCCGGCAGAACTACGCGGATGTGGAGAATGCCCAGGGCGATTGGACGAAGGGCGCAACGGCGGCATGGGAAAACTACTTGGATTCGGCAAAGGATATCGCCGGCCAGACCAAGAGCCTGTTCGGCAATGCCTTTAGCTCCATGGAGGACTCCATCGTCAACTTCGCCATGACTGGTAAGGCGTCGTTTTCGGACTTCGCCAAATCGATCCTGGCCGACATGGCGCGCATTGCTACCCGCCAAGCCAGCTCAGCACTGCTGGGCAGTTTGGTGGGGGCGGCTGCAAGCTACTTGGGCGGCAGCGCAGCGGGCGGTGGGAATGGTATGGCGGCCGGTTCTGTCGGTGCGACCTCTTCGAACTTGGGCGCGTCCTCGGCCGGCTACTCCAGCACCTACTTTCCACAGGCTTTGGGCGGCGCATGGTCGAGCGGTGTGCAGATGTTTGCAGACGGCGGTGCGTTCACGAACTCCATCGTCAGCAAGCCCACGGCGTTTGGCATGGCCAACGGCAAGACCGGCGTTATGGGTGAAGCTGGTGAGGAGGCGATCATGCCCCTGACCCGGACGTCGAGCGGCAAGCTTGGGGTCATGTCCATGGGCGGCGGTGGGGCTGGCGGAACGCAGATCAATGTCGAGGTACACATCGACGGTGACGGAAATGCATCGTCAACGGCTGACGCACCAGGCTACGACCTCTTCGGCAAGGAGCTGGCGACGTTCGTAGAGCAGAAGTACCAGGAACTGCGGAGCAGGGACATGCGCCAGGGCGGCGTCATCAACAACGCAATTAAGGGGCGATGATGGCTATCGAACGATTCACTTGGGCGACAGAGAAGGGCGCGGAGGGCGATATTGCCCAGCGCGTCCGCTCCAAGCAGTTTGGCGATGGCTACGAGCAGTCGGTCGAGGATGGCCTCAATAACCGGGCGCAATCCTGGCCCGTGACCTTCACGGGCTTGAAGGGGCGCATCAAGGACATCATGGCGTTCCTCGACCGGCACAAAGGGGCGAAGGGCTTCCTCTGGGAGCCGCCCCTGGGTGAGCTTGGCCTCTACAAGTGCAACGGCTACAAGCCGGTGCACCGCGGTGGCCAGGTCTACGCCATCACCGCGACTTTCCAGCAAACCTTTCATCCCTGAGATAACCGCCCATGGCACTGATCACGGACATCCAGAAACTGGAGCCCGGCGGCGAGATTCGCCTGTTCGAAATTGATGGGACCGAATACGGCGCCGATTACCTTCGCTTCCACGGTCACGCCATCCCGCACACGCCAGAGGAATTGCTGGCCTACGAAGGATCCGAAGAGGACCTGCCGGCCAAGTCGATCATCTGGCAGGGCCAGGAGTACGCAGCTTGGCCGGTGCAGATTGAGGGTATTTCCTCGAGCAGCGACGGCACCGCCTCTCGGCCGACTTTCGCCGCCGGCAACGTCAACGGGCGCGTCACTGCGCTTTGCCTGGCCTTCGAGGACATGCTCAAGTTTAAGCTGACAGTCCGAGAGACTCTGGCCCAGTACCTGGACGCAGCCAACTTCCCCGAGGTAAACCCAACCGCAGACCCGACTCAGGAGGCACTGGAGATCTGGTACATCGACCAGAAAACCAGCGAGGACGGCGAGGCCGTAGTCTGGGAGCTGTCGTCCCCGGGCGAGATCGATAACCACGGACTACCCGGCCGGCAGATGACAACCTTCTGCCACTGGGCCATGACCAATGGTTATCGGGGGCCGGATTGCGGCTACACCGGCGCCGCCATGTTTGATGACGAGGACAACCCCACGGACGACCCGGCCCTGGACCAGTGCAAAGGTTGTTTGTCGTCCTGCAAGCTGCGCTTCGGCGAGAACAACGAACTGTCCTTCGGTGGATTCCCCGCCGTTTCCCTGATTACCCGGAGCTGATCATGCGCAAGCACATCATTGCCGCGATCCAGGCGCACGCGGCGGCCCAGTACCCGAAAGAATGTTGCGGCCTGCTGCTGGCTATCGGGAGAGCGCAGAAGTATTTCCCGTGCCGGAACATCGCCACGGAGCCGAGCGAAGAGTTCCGGCTCGATCCCGAGGACTACGCTGCGGCGGAAGACCTTGGCGAGGTGATCGGCATCGTTCACTCGCACCCAGACGCCACCAGCAGGCGTCAGCTCGTGACTTGGCCATGTGCGAGGCCACGGCCTTGCCCTGGCACATTCTGTCTTGGCCCGAGGGCGACATGCGCACGATCACGCCGACGGGCAGCACGCCGCTGCTCAAGCGCCCGTTTGTGCACGGTGCATGGGACTGCTGGCAGGTCTGCGCGGACTGGTATGCCCGCGAGTGGGGCGTGGAATTCGAAACCTTCCAGCGCGATGACGGCTGGTGGGAGAGTGCGGAGAACGCCAGCCTGTACGAGCAACACTACGAGGCGGCCGGGTTTGTACGCGTCGACCGACCACAGCGCGGCGACATGATCGTTATGCAGGTTGGGCGAACCGCTCACCCCAATCATGCCGGGATTTATCTGGGTACCGATCCATCGCTGCCTGGTGAGGATTCAGGTGTGTTCGGCCCAGGCCCGTTCCTGTTGCACCATCTGTACGGCAGGCCGTCGGAGATCATCGTGTACGGCGGCCCCTGGCATGACCGGACACGCCTGATCCTCAGGCACAAACACGCAAGATAACCAACATGACGCGGCATGGCCGTAGGAGTGGGTATGCAAAAGAGTGATCAGTTCAGCCCGGCAATCGCTTGGCGCTCAATGCTGGGGAGCAAGCCCAATCGCGAACCAGTCGAAGTTGATGTCCAGGATGGGCGCGCCGAGTACTTGCTCAGCGGCCCGTACAATCTTTCCGAGGGTGGTAAAATCGAAGTTGTCGGTGGCAAGCTTCTTTTTACCGGCAGCAGAATGAAGATCAGTTGATGTGATGGAAGGCCCTATCGAAAGTGCCATCGCCGAAGTAGTTCAGGTCATCAGCCAAGATCAGCGCATACCCTGAACCAATGCTTTTGAGCGCGTCGAAGATTGTCCCAAAATCAGACTCTGACAAAAAGGTAATGACACCGCACCCAACCTCAACACCTTTGTAGGCGAATTTCTCCGCTACAGGGATGTAGTCTTCTTTCGAGGTGACGATGATGTAGGGGAAGATGGTTTGTCCTTCGTTCAAGTTGACCTCCAGGTCATAAACGCGCCGATATTGGCGCTGTCCCAGTCCTTGGGCTTGCAGGCGAGGGACTGGGAAATCCTTTACGCTTGTGTTTGGGTTTTGACGATAAGCCGCCATTTCACTTCAGGACCGAACACGGTCGGGTGCTGGTGGTGATTTTGCGGGGGGAATTTGTCACCTTTGTTTGAGGTGATCTCATCGCCACAGCCCTCGCAGCGATAGATGCCAGAGGCCGGAACTATGCTCCCGATCTGGTGTAGGTCGTTCCAGTCGCCGCCGCCGAGAATAGTTGGCGTCTCATGGAAAACGTACTTTGCCGTTTCTTTCGTTACGATCGCCATGTTCCGTCCTGCCCTGGTTAGAAATGAGGCACAAAGCTACTACGGCAGTCGTTGGCTCGGTTACTGGCATTCCATCCACGCTGGATGCCTGGACAGGTATCAGGTTAATCTGATGCTTTAAAGTGAGGGATCACCATGGTTAACGCAGTCTCATTCTCCATCTCAGATCAAGATTACGAGGGCATTCCTGCAAATCGGTCTGTGGGAATCTTCGCTGGTGCGCAAGACTTCGGACGCTGGGTAGGCGTCGATTACCTAATTCTTTGCACCAAGCATTGCCCAATGTGGGTGGCAAAAATTGAGGAGATTTTGATAGCGAGACATGAAGATGGACCACTGACCTTCCGCTTATCTGAAGTCAGGTCAGTCGTTAGTATGGGCGGTGACCCCAAGTACCACGCCGCATTCAAGGATTACCGCTCAAACCAAGCTAATCCAAAACTCACCATCTTTGACAGCGATGCTTTTTTCACTATCGGTGAGGACGTTCCATTCCTGGCTCAACCAGATATTTTGGGTCCGCTCAGCATGGATCACGCCATTCGATCTCTCGCTAAAACGTATGGTGTTGGAGTCGATCAGGTGGATATAACTATTCGGTCGAGACCTCAGACCTCCGTGGCCGATCATGAAAAATTATGCTCAGCTTGACGCAAACCAAATAGGGAACGACATGCGGATTTTGATAGCTGCGGTAGCGGTGGCGATGCTGGCGGGGTGTGCCTCATCGGCGATCTCGGTGAGGGATGCGAAGCCGGTCCCCTCGGACGAGGTTTATGCCTTCCAGACTAAACCATCTGGCGAGAGCGGAAAAATCACCGTGGTGCGCGACTCCGGCGCGGTCGGTTCTGGCTGCGACATCGTTGTTTATGTCGACGGCCGCAGGGCTGCAAAAATCGGAACTGGTCAGCGGGCCACATTCTACCTTCCGCCGGGGTCGCCCAATCTCGGCGCAGGCCTGGCTGGCTCTGGCTTGTGCGCGGGCGCAGCAATTCGCACCATCGCAGCAACGGTGCAGTCAGGCAAGGAAAGCCTGTACCGTATCAGCGGCGACATGGCCGGGTTCTACATAGGGCCTTATGTCGATTACAACTGAATCAAGAAAACCTTGAAGCCGCCTCCGGGCGGTTTTTTATTGCCCGGAGAAAATGATGCAGGCATCAGCGATCAACTACCAACCCATGACGACGATTCGCCTGCACGGACAACTCCGACAGTTCGGCAAGTCGTTCCGGCTTTCCGTAAAGTCTCCAGCAGAGGCGATCAAAGCTCTTTGCGTTCAGATTCCTGGCTTTGAACGCTTCCTTTCGAACGCGAAATCACGCGGGCTTGAGTTCGCTGTCTTTCGTGATAAGCGGAACATCGGTGAGAAAGAGCTGAATTACAACGGAGCGGGGGATATACGCATTGCACCCGTGGTTGTGGGTAGCAAACGCGGCGGAATCCTCCAAACCATTGTCGGCGCCATCCTTATCGTGGTCGGGGTGATCTTCTCCGCTACACCTTTCGGTACCCCACTCATAGGCGCCGGTATCGGTCTCGTCGCCGGCGGGGTTATCCAGATGCTCAGCCCCCAAGCCAGCGGACTCAAGACCAGCGCTGCGCCCGAAAACACCCCCGGCTACGCCTTCGGCAGCGCCAAGAACACCACGGCCTCGGGTAACCCGGTCCCGCTCTGCTACGGAAAGCGCCGGGTTGGCGGCGCGATCATCAGTGCCGCGATCTATGCCGAAGATCAGATGTAGCGAATACCTGAAACACCCCTGCCGCCCATGAGGCGGTTTTTTATTGCCTGGAGGAAAGCATGGGCGCAGTTCGCAAATTCGACATCCATGGTGCCAAGGGCGGCGAAGAAAAGCCAAAAACGCCAACGGAAGCCCCTGACAGCCTGCGCTCGGTCGCTATCGCTAAGATGCTGATCGCCATCGGGGAGGGCGAGTTCGAGGGCACCCCAACCGCGCGCGACATCTTCCTCGACAACACTCCGCTGCAAGATCCTCAAGGCAATATGAATTTCCCGAACGTGAAGTGGGAGTGGCGCACCGGGGCGGTGGATCAGGCCTATATCCAGGGCATTCCCTCGATCGAGAACGAAACCACCATCAGTACCGAACTGCGCAGCGGCACACCGTGGGTTCGGGCGATCACCAATACCCAGCTTTCGGCCGTGCGCGTGCGTTTCGCCTGGCCGGCGCTCCAGTCTGTGGATGCCAGCGGCAACATCAACGGTTATCGGATCGAGTACAAAGTTGAGCTGGCCACCGACGGCGGCGCCTACCAGCAGGTGCTTAGCGAAGCGGTCGACGGCAAAACCACCAGCCTTTACGAGCGCACCCGCCGTATCGATTTGCCCAGGGCCACCACCGGCTGGCTGATGCGTATTACCCGGGTGACCATCAACCAGAACAACAACAAAATCTCCGACACGATGCAGATCGCCGGCTTCACCGAGGTGATCGACGCGAAGATCCGCTACCCAAATACTGCGCTGCTATACATCGAGTTTTCAGCCGAACAGTTCCGCAGCATCCCGGCGGTAACGGTCGAGACAAAGCTGAAGAAGATGCAGGTGCCGAGCAATTATGACCCTGTGTCTCGTACCTACTCGGGCGTTTGGGACGGAACATTCAAGCAGGCCTGGACCGATAACGCGGTTTGGATGACCTACGACATCACCACCGCAGACCGCTTCGGCCTTGGCCGCCGCATCAAGCCGTGGATGGTGGACAAGTGGGAGCTCTACCGCATCTCCCAGTACTGCGACCAGATGGTGCCGGACGGGAAGGGTGGCCAGGAACCGCGCTTCATCTGCAACCTGAACCTGCAAAGCAAGGCTGATGCATGGTCGCTGCTGCGCGACATCTCGACGATCTACCGGGGCATGACTTACTGGGCCCAGGGCCAAGTCTTCACCTTGGCGGATATGCCGCGCGCTACCGACTTCGACTTCGCCTACACCAGGGCGAACGTGATTGATGGCAAGTTCACTTACTCGAGCGCATCGGAGCGCACCCGCTACACGCGGGCGCTGATCAGCTACGACAACCCGCTTAACAACTACGACACCGATGTCACCGCTGTGACCGATGCAAAGCTGCAGCGGCGCTACGGCGACAACCCGCTGGAGATCAGTGCCATCGGCTGCACCCGCGAATCCGAGGCCCAGCGCCGCGGTAAGTGGGCGCTTCTGACCAACTCAAAAGATCGGGCCGTCACCTTCAAGGTCGGCTTGGACGGGCGTATTCCTCTGCCAGGCTACGTGATCCCAATCGCCGACGAACTGTTGGCAGGTCGGCCGGTGGGCGGGCGCATCTCGGCGGTGAATGGAAAAGTCATCACCCTGGACCGCGACACCCAGGCCAAGCCAGGGGATCGGCTGATCCTGAACCTGCCCGACGGCAAGTGCGAGGGGCGCACCGTACAACTGGTCAGCGGCCGGCAGGTCACTGTGACCCTGGCCTACTCCGTCTCGCCTGAGCGCGAGTTGGTGTGGGCGCTGGATGCTGATGACCTGGCCATCCCGCTTTATCGCGTGGTCAGCGTGGCGCGGCCAGAGCCTGGCGTGTTTGAAATCTCGGCCGTTCAGTACGACCCGAGCAAGTTCGATCACATCGACACCGGCGCCCGGCTTGAAGAGCGGCCAATCAGCGTTGTGCCGATCACCGTGGTTGCGGCGCCGGCCAGCGTCACGCTGACGTCGAGCTATGCCGTGAATCAGGGCATCGCGATCAGCACCATGAACATCTCATGGCCTGCCGTGGCTGGCGCTGTCGCTTATGACGTGGAGTGGCGCAAGGACAGCGGCAACTGGATCAAGCTGCAGCGCACCGGCTCTACGAGCGTGGACATCACAGGTATCTACTCGGGCGCCTACCTGGCCCGTGTCCGATCGGTGAGTGCCTTCGAGATCTCTTCGATCTGGAAGAGCTCCAGCCTGACCAATCTGGAAGGTAAGGTCGGCCTGCCGCCGGCGGTGTCGTTCCTGACCACCACCAGCGAACTGTTCGGCATCGGCATTCGCTGGGGTTTCCCTGCCGGCGCCGAGGACACGCAGCGCACTGAGCTCTGGCACGGCCCTGCAAACGACCTGACGGCGGCAACCAAGCTGGCAGACCTGGCGTATCCGCAGGCCGATTACCGCATGCAGGCCCTCCAGGCTGGCGCGCAGTTCTTCTTCTGGGCGCGCTTGGTGGATCGCACCGGCAACGTGGGGCCGTTCTACCCGGTCGGCAATGGTGTGATGGGATGCCAGCGCAGATGCAGCGCCGGTACTGGATCTGATCGCTGGCCAGATTGGCCGTACTGAGCTTGGCCAAGAGATCATCGACGAGATCGATAAGATCCCAGGTCTGCAGGCGCAGATCGACGCGCTCGATGGACTGTCGGCCTATGACCCTGAGTCGATCTACGCCGAAGGCGACCTGGTGGTGGTTGGCAAGCGTATCTACCAGGCCACACAACTGGTCCCGGTAAACACCTCGCCGCCGAACGCCGCGTACTGGGTGGACGTTGGCCAGGTGCTGGTCACCGCGAACGGGCTGGCGCGTCAGGTCGAACTGAACACCACCAGCATCACCGAACTGGACGGTGTGGTCACTGCGGCCGCATCGAGCCTGCAGGCGCTTCAGTCCGCCTACCGGGACGACACAGGAGAGGGTGATCTCGCTGACGCACTGCAGGGCTACAACGCATCCGCGAACTTCGCGCAAGAGGTGAAGACTCGCGCGTCGCAGAACGCAGCGATGGTGCAGCGACAGACCGAACTCACCGCGGAGGTGGGCGATGTCGCCGGATCCGTCACCGAACTGGAAAGCGTGGTCGTCACGGACAGGCAAGCTACTGCCCAGGCTATTCAGCAGATCGGCGTAGAACTTGGCGATACCTCAGCGGCTGTTCAAACCGTGAGCCAGGCCCTGGCTGATACGGACGGCAAGTTCTCCACGATGTATTCCGTGAAGATGCAGGTGAACGCAGCCGGCCAATTGGTCGCGGCCGGGTTCGGCCTGGGTATCGAGCAGGACGAGGAGGGCGTGCTTCAAAGCCAGTTCCTGGTGAGCGCTGATCGTTTCGCGATTGTCAGCACTCTTGCCGGTGGCCAGGTATTCACGCCGTTCACGGTGGACAACGGGCAGGTCTTCATGCGCTCCGCTTTCATCCAGGACGGCAGCATCAGCATGCTGAAGATCGTCCAGGCCCTCCAATCAGACAACTACGTCGCCGGAGTGCAGGGGTGGCGTCTTGATAAGGCGGGTAACCTTGAATTCAACGGGCCAGCACCTGGCGGCGGGCGCCTGACGATGACCAACCGCGCCATCAAGGTCTATGACGCCAATGGTGTTAAGCGCGTGCAGTTGGGGGATCTGACGGCATGATTTTCGGAATGCGTATATGGGGGCCTACGGGCTCCCTTGAATTAGATGAAAACTCCTTTACGGTCAGAATTATATATTCAGGGATCGTAGAGGCGGGCGTTCCAGCACCAGGGCGGTCTAGGTTTATTTCTATTCCGGGCGTATCTCCATCAACCCACTCAGCTATTTGCATTCCTATAGGTGCGTATCCGCAAGATCCAAATGCACAAAACAATTATGCCATTCAGTATGAGCCAGAAGTTAACAGTGGCGGCGTAACGGTATGGTTCGGAAACAGAACCAGCCCCCAAGGAATTATTGGGCTTGGGCCGCAACGATTGCTTGTTATGAAGGATAGATAATGACATTCGGACTTGAGTTTACTAACAATAACAACGTAGTGACTCTTGACTCGGAGTTTGCTCGGCTGTGCGTTTTGCAGTCAGGACGATACTCGGGAGGGGCCACTTTTTCCCCAGCCATCACGACCACTGAGCCGCCGCTTGTATTTGTTCGACCGGACGGGACGACGACGTTTCAGTACACCACCATTAGTGGCGGTCCTGGAAACTGGACAGGTTTTTCATTTTTGTCGGCTGGTGCGGGTAATTACTTTTGTGCGGCCTTTCAGTCTCGCCCGCTTGCAAATTATGGGCTCAGGCTTTGGGGCGGGTCAGGAAATATTTTGTTTGATAGCGGAACCCCTTGCGCTCAATTCACAAGAACGATAACTAGCTGGACCTATCTAGGCTCAAGCAATACTGGTCAGGGAACAATAAGGTCTAACTGGACTGCATATTCCCCGCTTGATACTGGGGATTATATGTTAGTGAACAATGTCGGGATGGATGTTGCTGGTAATACAACAAGGGCGGCAAATCTATATGTTGTCTGGAATTACGGAGCGAACAGGCTAGAGCCATATATCGTCGGTGTGAATAACTCCGTTAATTTTTTTATCCCCATTGTATTTGCTAAGCCTATTTCTTAGGAGGTTATATGACCTGGTATAAAACTGGATCAGTTGCCGTCTCACCTGGCAGCAACGCCGTGATAGGTGCGGGCACATCCTTCATCGCAAACTCGCGAGTCGGCGATGCATTCCGAGGGCCGGACGGCGAGTGGTACGAAGTCACCAACATCGCCAGCAACACCGCGCTATCAATCGATCCTGCCTATCAGGGCGTCGCGGTAGCAGCTGGCGTGTATTCGCTCGCGCCGATGCAGGGTTACGTCAAGGATTCGGCCGACGCTTTGCGTGCGGCCACACAAGCGATCGCCAGCGGCGTTGCCGACATGCAGGAGCAGGTGACGGCCGCGACCGAAGCAGCAACGTCTGCTGGCCAGTCAAAGGCAGTTGCCACCGAGCAGGCAGGTATCGCCAGCGCGCGGCCACTCTGTCTACCGGCAACAAAGAAGCCGCGGAGCTCGCGGCTCAGCAAAGCGCTACATCCGCTCAGGCATCGGGTGCGGCAGCAGATCGGTCAGAAACGGCTCGAGATTCGATTGTTCAGTCCGAGCAGGCTGCGGCGGCATCAGCAGCGGCTGCTGCGGAATCTGCTGAGCAAGCGGAAGCCGTGACGATTGGGAAGGCTGCCAGTGGTGATAACAACGATATCACTTCGCTTCGGGCCCTTAATGCGGATGGATTTGACAGGATCAGGCAAGGTCTTGCGCCGTTGGTGGGGGCGTCCGCCAGTGTTGCGGGGACTAAAGGACTGGTTCCTGCCCCGTCGATATCCGACCGACTGAAGGTACTGAGCGGTGCAGGAACCTGGGTTACGCTCCCGACTGGAGCAACTTGGGGAACTATCACAGGAACGCTTTCCGCTCAGGCAGACCTGCAGGCAGTCCTTTCCACGTTAAGCGGCCAAGAGTATAAAACTGATATTGAAACCTTGTGGACCGGAACCGGAGCGCCAACCTCCGTAACGCTTGGTCGAAATCTCGTAGTAGGCGACATACTTTTTTTAACTCATAACGACACCTACAATCTTTCAACAGCCATGATTCCAGTGCGAGTTACAACAAGCGGGGCAAGGTTAATTTTCAACGTCGGAACAAACCTAACAGTGGTAGCGTTTGGGGCTTCCGCCAATCTTCTGAGCTTTATTCAGTACACCGCTGGTTACGGAATAATCTCCATAAATGCGCTCAAGGTGTCCAAAAAATGACTGTATACACGGATGGAAAAACACTTCAGACGTATCCAACTCCTATTGGTCCAGAGTGGCGTGAAGCGCTACAAATCGATATTGACCTGATTGAAAAAGGTATTCAGCTAGAGAGGGCTGTACTCTCTGAAACATCGTGGCGTGATGAGCACATGCTAACCGCGCAGCAAACGGTCACAGCACTTGCGTACGGGGAAGAAGGAGTCGCAGGAACTGCTGCTGACTGGAGGAATTACTGGCTTGCCCTGCGAAAGTGGACCTCAGAAAATCCTGACTTCCCCGACAGTAGCAAGCGACCAGTAGCGCCAACCTGATTCACTGCAGACACCAACACCCGCCATGAGCGGGTATTTTTTTGCCTGGAGAAAAGCATGAGTGCAAACGAAAAAGACCGCGACATCCTGGCTCGTACGCTTTGGGGTGAGGCCCGCGGCGAAGGCGTGTCCGGGCAGATCGCCGTTGCCTGGACGATCCGCAACCGTGTGTTCGACGGCAAGGCCAAGTCTTGGTGGGGGGAGGGCTATGCCGGGGTTTGCCTGAAGCCGTGGCAATTCAGCTGCTGGAACAAGAACGACCCGAACTATGCCTACCTGAGCGGCGCCAAGCCGATCCCGGCCGCGCAGTTCGCCCAGGCCCAGCTCGCCGCTGACCAGGTGATGGCCGGCGAAGTGCCTGACCCAACCGGCGGCGCCACGCACTACTACGCCACGACCATGCCGAAGGCACCGGCCTGGGCGGCGGGTGCCAAGGAGACGCTGCGCCTCGGCCACCACGTCTTCTTCAAGGATGTGCCGTGATGACGCCGGGTCAGATCCTGGCGTCAATACTGCTGGCGCTTGTCATCGGGTTCGGCGGGGCCTGGCAGGTTCAGGACTGGCGGATGGGCAAGCAGCTCGCCAAGCAGGATGGCCTGCACAAAGAAGACCTGGCGACTATCACCAATGCCGCCGCCGCCCAGGCTCGCACCGAGCAGGACAAGCGCCTGGCCACCGAGCAGCAGCTCGCCACCCAGGACCAACAACACACCAAGGAGTTATCCGATGCCCAGCGCAACCAGGCTCGCCTGCGTGATCAGCTTGCTACTGCTGATGTCCGGCTGTCAGTCCTCCTCGAGGATCCAGCCAGTGGCTGCGACGTGCCTGCCACCTCCGGCGCCGGCGGCGTGGTTCATGCAGCCCGTCGAGCCCAACTTGACCCGGCGCATGCTCAACGAATTATCGCCATCACCGACGACGGGGATAGCGCAGTGATCGCGCTGCGGGCGTGCCAGGCATACGTCAGGACGATTGCGCCGACTTCTTCTCCATCAGCAGCTGCTGGTTCTCCCTGAACAAGTGGTCTCGCTGATCGGCAACCACGGCCAGGCTGCTGATCTTCCTGCCCAGGTCGGAGTTTTCCAGGTTAAGCCTGGCGATATTGTCTAGTGCTTTCTTGAGTGCCAATTCGGCAGATGCCTTTCCGGTTGTCAGCTCGTCGCACAGCTGAACAAGGCCGGCGACGTTCGCCCGAGCTTTTCGGAGCATCGCGTGTGTTTGGGTTAGCTCATCTTCCAGCAGGGAGCACTGATGCTTGTACATTTCAAGGGGCGCAGGGCAGCCGAGCCACGCGGTGGTGTCGTCGTCGATGTTCATGGTTGGCAAGCTCGAATGCTGTATATGTGTACAGTAATCGAGCTTTTGACGTGGCGCGATTTTAGGCGACAAGCTGTAGGAGTTACTCCGGAGCCATCAGCACTGCCAGGGTCAGTTTTATAAACTCTTCATTCTCGTCGATGGTGTGCAGAGCGCCCCGGATATTCTCGGCCACATCTGCCGAACCGCGTTGCTCAACCCAGTTCGAGAGCTCCATGATTGAGGCTTCAAGAGCCAGCTGATTTTCGTAGAGCTTGGAGAGTAGGGAAGGGAGTAGGTCTGTATTCGGCATGTCTGTTTCCTCCTTGGAGTGAACAGCTTAGCAGGGGTCTTAATCTTGGATTTGATTTAGGTCGGCAGGACGCCGGGGAATGGAAATTGCGGTGCAGGGTGAAAAATTGCGGAGCAAAAAAAGTAAGGGCCTGCTCAGGTTTCCCTGGCAAGCCCTTGATATCTATGGTGCCCGAACCCGGAATCGAACCGGGACGCCCTTACGAGCGGGGGATTTTAAGTCCCATGCGTCTACCAGTTTCGCCATTCGGGCGGCAGCGCGGTGCAGCAGGGTTGGGAATATATAGATCCAGGCGCTACGGCGCAAGCTGGCTTTGCGGCTTTCTTGCCTAAGAGTTAAATGAAAAAGCTCGGCAGATCAGTGAGCTACAGGCGTTTTTGCAGCCAATCCGCAAGCGTCCTATCGCCAAGGGAGGCAGGGGCTTGGCCTGAATTCCACTCAGTCGATCAGCGCGAGTAAATCCGTTGTCCCCACATCCACGCCCGCCTGGGTCAACAAGGTGGTTGCCTGGCCCCTGTGATGGGTCTGGTGATTGAAAAAATGCACCAGCAGGCTGAAGAAGGGCTTTTCGGCGGGCGCGCCGCGCATGTTGTGGTAATGCAGGCGATGGTCCAGCTCGGGTTCCTGCAGCGTGTGGGCCCAGTCGATGATGAGCTGGTCGAGCCAGGTGCGCCGGGCCGCCAGTTCACGGAGGTCGGCAAAGGCCAGCTGCGTCAGGTCGGCAGGCGTGGCAATGGCCCTCAACGGCGCCAGCGCCGCGTAGCCTGCGGGGTGCTGGGCAAAGCGCTTGAGCCACACGGTATCGCCCAAGGCCAGATGGTTGAGCGTGCCGAGGATCGAGCCGAAAAACGCCTGGCGGTCCAACTGCAATTCTGCATCCGACAGCCTGCCGGCCGCGTCGTAGAGCTTGCGGTTCATCCATTGGTTGTAGCGGGCCATCAATATTAGGTGCTCAATCCGGTTCACTGGGGCTCTCTCTCAACGTTGCGCAGGCGTCATGATAGGCCGTGGCCGCCCGGCGGTCATGGTGTTCCGGCGAGGCCGGACTATGGTTGTTAGAGGTCGATACTGCACCCTGGGAGGGTGACGCCATGAACACCAGCGACTTACTCGAACAACTCTTGCGCGCCGGGCAAAGTGGTGGTGCTTCGTCAGGCGGCGGCCTCGGTGGCGTGCTTGGTGGGTTGTTGAAGGGCTCGCGCACCGCTGATGCCTCGGCCGGTGGTGGCTTGGGCGGGATATTAGGCGGCCTGGGCGGGCTGTTGGGCGCAACGCCTGGCGCGCGGCCCGCCCAGGGACGTGCGGGTGGAATGAACTACGCGGCCCTGGCTTCCTTGGGAATGGCCGCATTTCAGGCGTACCAGGCCTGGCAGCGCCAGCAGGCTGATGCGCCGCAGCAAGCCCTTCAGACCGTCGACCAACTGGACGGTCCCGCCGCCGAAGCCCACAGCCATGCGGTGCTGCGTGCCTTGATCGCCGCGGCCAAGGCCGATGGGCATATCGATGCGCACGAGCAGCAGCTTATTTCCACTGAGTTGGGCCGCCATACCGCTGACCCGCAACTGCAACAGTGGCTCGACGCTGAAGTCGCCAAGCCCCTGGACGCTGCGGATTTCGCCGAATTTGCCCGCGACCCGGCGGTCGCCGCCGAGGTTTACCTGGCCAGTGTGATGATGGTGGACGACCAGCAAGGTGCCGAACGCGATTACCTGGATGAGCTGGCGGGCCAGTTGAAGATCGACCCGCAATTGCAGCTGCACCTGGAGCAAACAGCCATGGCCTGACTCGACGCTGAAATCCCGATGAACAGGGTTACTGTGGCGAGCGGGCTTGTCCTAATGCCGTTCAGTTA
>JAFHKH010000170.1 GCA_016937595.1 Pseudomonas cedrina subsp. fulgida
GCGCAGAACAGCCTGGATGCCCGGTTGGTCAAGCCGTGACAGATTGAACAGCGTTTAAAGTGTGGGAGCTGCTTGTGCGATAGCGGTGCACCAGTCAGCCATTCATTGCCTGACCCAACGCTATCGCAGGCAAGCCAGCTCCCCCATTGGACTTTTGTGAATGCTCAGCCTGGCAAGGCCAACCGGGCAATTGCCAGCCGCCCCGCGTCATTGACCTGCAATGCCTGCGACTCATTGATCACGCTGATCCAGTTCGACTGCAAAAACAGTTGCAACAACCCCGCCCCCAACGCACCGCCCAGATGTGGTTGCGCCTGGCTCCAGTCAAAACAGTTACACACCAGCGGCGACGTCAATGCCTGGGTAAAAATCCCCAGCCCCGCCAAGTGCTGGGCGCCCTTGACCGTTACATCGGTGCGCTGCTCGTAGCGCTCGATCCATCCAGCCTCCAACAGATGTTGATACAACTGCCCGCCCAGCTCCCCGCCGAGGTGACCATGGCATAACCGGGCATGTCGCAACGACGCCGGAGCGGCCAGGGCTGGCGGTGAAGCGTCCGGCGCGCTGCGTACGGCACAGGCCATGGTAGTCCTGGCCAAGGCGTCGACAGCGGCGCTGACATCCGGCGCGGCGACGCGAAACACGCGCTTGCCACGCCGGGTCTCTACCCGCAGCAGCCCCCCCGCGGTCAGTCGCGCCAGATGGGCGTTGGCGGATGTCGATGACAAGCCGGCCAATGCCGCCAACTCCGCCGGTGACCGGGTCGAGCCGTCCATCAAGGCCCATAGCATGGCGGTGCGTTTGGGCTCGGCGAGCAAGCTGGCGATCTGACTGATGCAAGGTGCGGCGTCCATCCTTTCACTCCCTGTCGATTTATTTTTTTTGCTGAGGTTGGCCCCAAAGTATAGGGGGGTAAACCGCCGGTTCCATGGCGTCTGACAGCTTGGATAGGGACAGGACGTGAGTGAAATTTCCGGCTTTGATGGAGGGCGTTACATCGCGCTGGATCGTTCCGGCAATTGCGCGGTCAACGTCGCACAGCGGGACACCAGCATTTCACGCAACAGGTTGACAGGTTTGCTCAGTTGCGCGCGGTGGGCACACAGCAGGTTGAGCGGCGTGCGCTCGCCACGCAGCTCAGGCAGGATCAGGCGCAAGCGCCCGGCCAACACGTCGGTACTCACATCCAGCCAGGACTTGTAGGCAATACCGACACCCGCCACCGCCCAGCGGCGGACCACGTCGGCATCGTCACTGAAGCGATCGCCGGTAACCGTCAGGCTGACGTCACGCTTGCCGTCGTGAAAGCCCCAGTGGTCGTGGACTCGGCTGCCGAGCCTATACAGCAGGCAATTGTGCTGGGCCAATTGCTCCAGATGCCGAGGCTCGCCATAACGCGCGAGATAGCTGGGGGAGGCGCACAACACGCGCACATTGTTCGGTGCCACGGGCAGCGCGATAAGGCTGGAGTCCTCGGGTTCACCGTAGCGCAGCGCGATGTCCACCGGCTGGCGGAACAGATCGGCAATACGATCACCCAGCAGCAGACGCACGCTCAGTTGCGGGTACTCGCGCTGGAATTCGTCCAGCCACGGCAGCAGTTGGTTGCGCCCGAAATCCGAAGGGGCCGACAGTTGCAGGATGCCACTGACCTGGTCCTGGCCGCTGGCCAGCAAACGTCGCCCTTCGTCCAGCGAGCTCAACGCAGCCCGCGCATAGGTCAGGAACCCCTCACCTTCGGCGGTCAGGCGCAGGCTGCGGGTGGAGCGCGCCAACAAACGAGCACCCAGTTGCTGTTCGATACGCTTGAGCGCAGCACTGGCGACGGCCGGCGACAAGTCCATCACCCGTGCCGCCGCCGACAGGCTACCCAGGTCAGCCGCCCGCACAAACAACTGCAAATCATCAAAGCGCAGCATGCATTTCCACTCATTATCAAAATTTCGTTGAAACAGCCCTCTGTTTTAGCCGCTTTTATCTCATCGATAAATAGCCAATCATCCTTGCATCCTGTTCACCACGCGTCCGGAGCTGAATATGTCCACAGCCTTTAACGTCATCGCCACGCTGATCGCCAAACCCGGCCAGCAGGCCACCTTGGAAACACTGCTGCGCGGCCTGCTGGAACCCACCCGCCTTGAGGCCGGTTGCGAGCAGTACGACCTGCACCAGGACCTGCAACACCCCGAAACTTTCTACATGCTCGAACGCTGGAGCGACGACGCGGCGCTGGCCGACCACGACCAGAGCGCGCATATCCAGAGCTTTCGTGCCCAGGCCGCCGATGTGATCGAACACTTCGAACTCAAGCGCCTGAAGTTTCTTGCCTGATCACCGTTTTTTCCAGGAGCCCTCATGAAAGCCATTGCCTACTACGCCTCACTGCCGATCACCGATCCAGATGCCCTGCAAGATATCGAACTGCCGGAGCCGGTTGCCGGCCCGCGTGACCTGCTGGTGGAAGTCAAAGCCATCTCGGTCAACCCGGTGGACACCAAGGTGCGCCAGAACGTCGCTCCGGAACATGGCGCCGCCAAGGTGCTGGGTTGGGACGTGGCCGGCGTGGTCAAGGCGGTCGGTAGCGACGTGACCTTGTTCAAGGCCGGTGACAAGGTGTTCTACGCCGGCTCGCTGGTGCGTCCAGGCGGCAACAGCGAACAGCACTGCGTGGATGAGCGCATCGTCGGGCATATGCCAAAGAGCCTGGGGTTTGCCGAAGCCGCCGCCCTGCCGCTGACCGCCATCACTGCCTGGGAGTTGCTGTTCGAACGCCTGCACGTGCGCGAAGGCAAGCAGGATGAAGGCCAAAGCTTGCTGATCGTCGCGCCGCCGGCGGGGTCGGTCGATCCTGACCCAGCTCGCGCGCCAGCTCACCGCGCTGAAAGTGATCGGCAGCGCGTCGCGTCCCGAAACCCAAGCCTGGGCCAAGGCCCTCGGCGCGACTTGGTGATCGACCACAGCCAACCCCTGAGCGAGGCGCTGAAAGCCGCCGGCCACCCGCAGGTGACCCACGTCGCCAGCCTGACCCAGACCGACCTTCACCTGGACCAACTGGTGGAGGCCCTGCAACCCCAGGGCAAGCTGGCGCTGATCGACGACCCCAAGGCCCTGGACGTCAGCAAGCTCAAGCGCAAGAGCCTGTCGCTGCACTGGGAGTTCATGTACACGCGTTCAATGTTCGAGACGCCGGACATGATCGAACAGCACAACCTGCTCAATCGCGTGGCCGAGCTGATCGACGCCGGCACCCTGAAAACCACGCTCGGCGAGCACTTCGGTGTGATCAACGCGGCCAATCTGCGGCGTGCCCATGCACTGCTGGAAAGCGGCAAGGCCAAGGGCAAGATCGTGCTGGAAGGGTTCTGAAAAAACGGCTGTCAGCGTCGTCCGTTATGCCTGTAGGTAACGGACGACACCGCTAGTCAGAGAGTTGATCCTTGTCATACTTGTGAGCGTGTTCGGGTTTATATTGGCCGCCTTTGCCACGATTCTTTTACGTGAGGAAGTCAGCAATGAAGATCCTGATAAAAGCGTTAGCAAAATCCGCAGGCCATCAATGGCAGGTGCGTCTCGACAAGGATGCGTTCACCTTTCGCACCGAGGCCGAGGCCCGCGCCTTTGCCGACACCCTGCAAGCCCGCATCCAGGCGCCCCATCGTTTTCCGAACAGCCAGCAACGCTCGGCGGCTGGCTGAGCGGCTCCTCAGGCCTGCGCCTGCAAGGCTCTCGCCCGTTGCAGGCGCTGGGTCGCCATCGCAATGGTCACCGCCAGCACACCGCATAAGGTGATGACCATCGCCATCGGCATGGCTGTACCATCGTGCAGCGCCCCCACCAACGACGCGGCCCCGGCCGCCACGCCGAACTGAATGCAGCCAAGCAACGCCGACGCGCTGCCGGCCCTGGCGCCCTGCCCGCTCATGGCACACGCCGAGGTATTGGGCAGAATGCAGCCCAGGCTGGCGATGCAGATAAACAGCGGCACCAGCAATGGCCACAACGCATCGGTGCGCAAGGCTGCGATACCCAGCAACGTCAGCGCCGCCAGCAGGTAGACCCACACACTGCGCGACAGCAGAAACGCCGGGCCACGCTTGGCCAGCAACCGCGCATTCACTTGGGCCACCAGGATAAAGCCGGCGGCGTTGGAGCCGAACAGCCAGCCGTAATGCTCGGCGGGCACGCCGTAGAGCTGGATAAAGACGAAAGGCGAACCGGCGATGTAGGCGAACATCCCGGCGATCGAGATACCGCCGGTGAGGGCATACCCCAGGTAAACCCGGTCGGACAGCAGCGCAGCGTAGCGCCGCAGCGAGCCGGATAACGGCTGGCGCGGCTGATGCGCCGGAAAGGTTTCCGGCAGCCCGACCGCCACGGCGACGGCGGCCATCACGCTGAATATCGACAGCGCCAGGAAAATCGACTGCCAGCCCCACAGCCCCACCATCAACCCGCCGGCCAGCGGGGCGAGGATCGGCGCCAGGCCGGTGACGAGCATGAGTTGGGAAAACACTTTGGCCGAGCCCACCGCATCGCATTTGTCGCTGACCACCGCGCGGGAAATCACCATGCCCGCGCAGCCACCGAGGGCCTGCACAAAGCGCGCGCCGATCAGCCATTCCAGGGACGGCGCAAAGGCGCAGGCGAAGGACGCCAGGGTAAACAGGATGACGCCACTGAGCAGCGGGCCGCGTCGACCGAAGCGGTCCGCCAGCGGGCCATAGATCAATTGGCCAATGGCCAGGCCGGCGAAATACACCGCCAGGGTCAGCTGGATGTGTTTTTCATCGGTCGCAAAAGCCTTGGCCATGGCCGGGAAGCCGGGCAAGTAAAAATCGATCGCCAACGGCGCGAAAGCGCTCAAGGCTCCCAGGATCAGGATTATGCGAAGGTTCATCGGGCCCCCAAGTGAGACAGCAGCCCGATAGTCTAGCCGCGCCGGGGCGCATTGAACACGATAGCTCGCTAACTATTTTTGAACGCGTCAGGCGAGCTTGGCGCTGTAGCCCTCTTGCGTGATCGCCTCGATTATCCGCTCGGCAGACAACTGGCTCTCCACGCCCACCTCTTTTGCGGCCAGGTCGACCTTCACACTGGCCGACGAGTCCAGGTTCTGCAGCGCCTGGGTCACCGCTCGAACGCAATGGCCGCAGGTCATTCCTTCAACGCTGAATACTTGCATGACATGACTCCCTTGATGAGGTTGGAACGCAGTCTCGACCTTGCCACAATGGCAAGGTCAAGTTCTGCAAACGTCTGCCGGGCTGGTATTCGGTGGCGTCACAGGCCAAGCTTCACCTCTCTCTGATTCAAACCACGGAGCATTCGCCATGCGCTGTTCGTTTTTCGCCCTCGTTGGCCTGATGAGCTTGTCTGCCGCGGCGCCCCAGGCGGTTGCGGACGATTATGCGGTGCTGATCATTTCCCGGGAGCGCCTGGAAGTGCCCACCGCCTGTGAAATCGGGCTGTATATTCAGGATCAACTGGCCGGCCGCCTGTTCCAGGAAGAGTCCACCTCTTTCAACCTGCCTGCCGGCGATGTGTCACTGCGCCTGAAACTGCTGCCGGGGCAGTCGCCGGGCTGTCTGCCTGGCCTGCTCGCTCCGCCTGCGCAGAACATTACGCTCAAGGCCGGTGACGTGCGCAAATTGCGCATCGCCCAAGGCCCGGACGGGATGTACCTCAAGGCCGCCAATCTGGGTTATTGAGCCAGAAGAATCGTGACGCGCAGCGTCACGGGATGCATGCCCACGCGGAGCGATGGGCACGACCAGTGTCGAGGCGAACTGTGGGAACGATCGCCCTTGACCTTCCCCATAGGTCAAGGTTGATCCTAGGGGCAACGCCTTCCAGAGGACTGCCCCCATGAATGGATCAACCACCTTTGACCTGGCCATCAGCGGCATGACCTGTGCCAGCTGCGCCGGCCGTGTCGAACGCGCCCTGGGCAAGGTACCCGGAGTGCAAAGCGTGAGTGTCAACCTGGCCAATGAACGCGCCCATGTTGAAGTACTCGGCCCGATGGACCCCGGCGTGCTGATCGCCGCCGTCGACAAGGCCGGCTACGGCGCCACCCTGCCCCAAAGCGAAACGGCCACCAAGGCTGACCAGACCCAGCGCCTGCACCGCGAACGTTGGGCGCTGCTGCTGGCCATTCTGCTGGCGCTGCCGTTGGTGCTGCCGATGCTGGCGGCCCCTTTGGGCCTGCATTGGATGTTGCCTGCCTGGGCACAGTTCGCCCTGGCTACACCGGTGCAATTCATCGTTGGCGCACGCTTCTACAGCGCCGCCTGGAACGCCGTGCGTGCCGGCGCCGGCAATATGGACCTGCTGGTGGCCATCGGCACCAGCGCCGGTTACGGTCTGAGCGTTTATCAATGGCTCACGACTCAACCCGGCACGGCCCCGCACCTGTACTTCGAAGCCTCGGCGGTGGTGATTGCCCTGGTGCTGCTGGGTAAATACCTGGAAAGCCGCGCCAAACGCCAGACGGCCAGCGCCATCCGTGCCCTCGAAGCGCTGCGCCCCGAACGGGCGATTCGGGTACTTGACGGCCGTGAGGAAGACGTCGCCATCAACGCCCTGAAGCTCAACGACCGGGTACTGGTCAAACCCGGCGAGCGCTTCCCGGTGGACGGTGAAGTCGTCGAGGGCCAAAGCCATGCCGATGAAGCCTTGATCAGCGGTGAAAGCCTGCCGGTACCGAAACAGCCCGGCGACAAGGTCACCGGCGGCGCCATCAACGGCGAAGGCCGCCTGCTGGTGCGGACCCTCGCCGTTGGCGCCGAAAGCGTACTGGCGCGGATCATCCGCCTGGTGGAAGAGGCCCAGGCCGCCAAGGCGCCGATCCAGAAAATGGTGGATAAGGTCAGCCAGGTCTTCGTCCCGGCCGTGCTGGTGCTGGCGGTTGCCACCTTGCTGGGATGGTGGCTGTACGGTGCGTCCCTGGAGACTGCGATCATCAATGCCGTCGCCGTGCTGGTCATTGCCTGCCCGTGCGCCCTGGGCCTGGCCACGCCGACCGCGATCATGGCCGGCACGGGCGTTGCCGCGCGCCACGGCATCCTGATCAAGGACGCCGAAGCCCTGGAGCGCGCCCATGAAGTGAGCACCGTGGTCTTCGACAAGACCGGCACACTCACCTGCGGCACACCGAAAATCGTCCATCTGGCGGCAGTCGATGGCAACCAGGCGTTGCTGTTGCAACACGCCGGCGCGCTGCAACGCGGCAGTGAACACTCGCTGGCCAAGGCCGTGCTGGATGCCTGCAAAGAGCAAGGGTTGACGGTGCCCGATGTGAGCGCCAGCCACTCCCTGACCGGTCGCGGTATCGCCGGCACGCTTGATGGCCAGTCATTGGCCCTCGGCAATCGTCGCCTGCTGGAAGACAGCGGCTTGAGCATGGGCGAGCTGGGTACCCGCGCCGCCGCCTGGGAAGCCGAAGGGCGCACCTTGTCCTGGCTGCTCGAGCAAGGCGCAAGCCCGCGCGTGCTGGGCTTGTTCGCCTTTGGTGACACCCTCAAGCCGGGTGCGCTGGCGGCCGTGCAACACCTCAAGGCCCGGCACATCAGGTGCCATTTGCTCACCGGCGACAATCGCGGCAGTGCCCGCGTGGTCGCGAGGCCCTCGGGATTGAAGACGTGCACGCCGAAGTGCTGCCCGCCGACAAGGCAGCCACCGTCGCCGAGTTGAAAAAAACCGGGGGAGTGGCCATGGTCGGTGACGGCATCAACGACGCCCCGGCCCTGGCCGCCGCCGATATCGGCATCGCCATGGGCGGTGGCACCGACGTGGCGATGCACGCGGCCGGTATCACCCTGATGCGCGACGATCCGCGCCTGGTGCCGGCCGCCCTGGAAATCAGCCGCAAGACCTACGCCAAGATCCGCCAGAACCTGTTCTGGGCCTTTGTGTATAACTTGATCGGCATTCCACTGGCGGCGTTCGGCCTGCTCAACCCGGTATTGGCGGGGGCGGCGATGGCCTTGTCCAGCGTCAGTGTGGTGAGCAATGCCTTACTGTTGAAAACTTGGAAACCCAAGGATCTGGAGGATCAACGCCTATGAACATCGGCCAAGCGGCACGGCAAAGCGGGCTGAGCGCCAAGATGATTCGCTACTACGAATCCATCGGCCTGCTCAAAACCGCCCATCGCACCGACAGTGGCTATCGCGTCTACGGCCAGGATGATCTGCACACCCTGGCGTTTATCAAGCGTTCGCGGGACCTGGGGTTTTCCCTGGAGGAAGTCGGCAAGCTGCTGACCCTGTGGCAGGACCGGCAACGGGCCAGCGCGGATGTGAAGGCACTGGCGCGCCAGCATATCGATGAGCTGAACCGGAAGATCCTGGAGCTGGGGCAATTGCGCGACACATTGCAGGACCTGGTGGAGCACTGCCAGGGTGATGACCGGCCGGATTGCCCGATCCTCAAGGAGTTGGCGTCGGGCAATGGCTGCACCTGACGGAATCTATGGAGATCGTTCCCACGCTCTGCGTGGGAATGCCTCACCGGACGCTCCGCGTCTGCTCCTGGGACGCAGAGCGTCCCTGGCTGCATTCCCCACGCAGAGCGTGGGAACGATCATCGATCATCTATCC
>JAFHKH010000171.1 GCA_016937595.1 Pseudomonas cedrina subsp. fulgida
GCCCGCTCCCACATTTGGGATGGCGTTGTTATTGAAGATCAGCTTTTGGGCGCCGACAAACGGCTGTACTGCTCCTGGCTGATCCAGCCGGTAAACGAACGGTCATCGGCATTGATGAACTCGACCTGGGCCCAGCCATCCTTGAAGGCCAGCACACCGACCACGTCATTCTTGACGATGTACGAGCGCTTGGCGGGCTTGGCGCTGGGGTTCTTCAGCAGGTAAGCCTTGTCGGCGGACACCTTCACCAGGCCGATCCATTTTTTGCTGGCGGTCTGGGTCAGGTCCAGGCCCGTGGCGATTTCCGGCATCAGCACATTAAGGCAGCCCGGATGCTGGCGGCCTTGTTCAACCGTCAGGGTCACGCCGTCCGACGACGGTGCCACACTGCCAGGGTAGGCAGCGTCAAGCCATGTGGTCAGTGCGGCAGGCTGGCCTTGCAGGTAAAACGCGCAACCGCGAGTCACGCCCTCGCCCATTTCCTCCGAATAGTAGCCTTCGACCTGCTGCTCGGGCGTCACCGCGAGCATCAGCCCTTCGTATTGGCCTGAATGCAACACGGGCGAACCGGCAAAGGCAGGCGCCATGGCACACAACGACAACAGAACCACTGCTGGAAAACGGATCATCTTATTTTTTCCCTTCAAGTTTCTCGTAGGCCTTTCGCATAAGGACGTCATAGTTACCGTAGTCCTCGCCGTTGTAATTGAACGCCATGGAAGTGAAGTCCTTGGCTTTCATGGCCTTCATCAGCGCCGGGCTCTTGCTGCAAAAGCCGAGGAATGCCTTTAGTTGATTGCCGGCATTCACCTTCAAGGCCGCCACGAACTCGAACACCGTCTTGTAACCGCATGACTCGTAGTTGAACCCCATGATCTGGAACATGCCCCAGGACGCCGACATCAGCGCCGCTTCCTGATCCAGGGCAAAAGCAGTCGCCATGGTTTCCCAGGCCTTGATCTGGTCCTTGTTGTTGACTTGCCATTGCGGCCCGGCCTTTTTCTTGTAGCGGTAAGACAGCAGCGGGTGCGCCTGGTCGTAAATATGCTTGGTGTACTTGCGAAACAGATGCCCTTCAAAGGCGATCACCGGCAGCTTGGCCGGCCCGAAACCCGAACGTCCACCGGATTCCACGGTGGCAAAGGCCTTGATGATATTCACCGAAATACCGCCGCCCAATTGCGTGGCGGCATTCTGGAAGTCGCTGTCGCTCAGGGTCATGCCCCCGTCGCACGTGGGCTGGAGCATCAATTGGCGGTTGCGTTTCTCGGCCTCGATTATTCCGCGCATGCGGTCCAGGTACACATTGACCGTGGCTTGCACCGGGCTCCCTTGGCTGTTGCCCAACACATTCAGAAACGTTGGGATACGCGTATTCGGGACGGCTTTGACCGGCACCTTCACCGCTTCTTCGATCAGGCTGTTGAAGGTTTTACCGGTAGGGTCGATCACGCCATCGGGGTGGGCATATTTGAGATGACGGAACTGGTACTGGCTGATGCACTGCACCAACTGACCGTCGCATTGACCGTTTTCGGCCAGCGCAGAACCCAGCTTGGGAATGATCAGATTGAATAAGTACTGGATGCACTGCACATCGGCGGGCAAGTTGCGGGCTTTACCAGGCGCGCCTACCGAAGCACTGATAAGACGGGGCAACCCTTGCAGGCTTTTCATCAGAGACATCCTTGTTAGTTAATAAAGTGATGGCACTTAGATATCAACTTGTCGCCCTTGTCACACTCTGAAACAAGTGGCCGACGGAAACTATCAAAGGTGGATTCAGGTTGTCCACGATGACCTGTGAAAGATGTGAAACAGGCAGGTTAATTGATCAGTAACCGTGCGATTCACGGGTCTTCTGATAGGTGTGGAAATCAATCCATTCAACCACATCGTAAGGCAGGTAAAGCTGCACCCTGGCGCGGGAAATGGCGATGTACACCGCGCACAGCCGCTGGTCGAAGGCGTAAGCGTCCTTGAACTTCACGTTGGTCAACAGCTCAGGCGTGAGCAGCACCCGATCGAATTCCATTCCGCCCGCCTCTTGCGCCTGCATCAGCAGGCAGCGCTTGCCGGGGACGCCGCCCAGCCGGTTCAAACGGGTGATATCCGCGACGTTGAAGCCTTTTTCCAGTTCACTTTCAACCCATAGGAACGCCTCGTCGAACTGGCTGGCATCGCGCACCTGTTGCCAGTCGTCCATATCGCTGAAGTACGGATGGGGGCCGTTTTCGTTGTGCTCGTTGCTGTAGAACTGCGGCTTGAACAAGGCGATGACGCTGGTCATGAAGCGCTGCAGGTCCTGCTGCGCCGTGGTGTTGGGGAAACCGAACGGGCAGTTGGCCTGCTGCAACTGGATGGCCCATTTCATGCTATCCCAAGGGGACGCGGTCAACACCACGCAGCCTTCCGGCGGCACGAAGCCCTGGGGGTAATGCTCGATACCGACATCGGCATCCCGGGCGCCTTCGAAAGGCGTCTTGCACTTTTGCGAGTGCACGCTGATCAGCGGGTTGACCAGGCGCTCGACGTTGCGGCCGGAGCGCACGGAATAACTGATATCGGTGTGCCGGACTTCGCGCTTTCTCCTGACCATCACCCCACTGGCCAACTGGTACTCGTCGCCGAGGGTGATCAACACCTGGCGACCGCGCTCAATAATCTGCAGCAACGACGGCGGGATGTCCTGGCTTTCATCGATCAGGACATGGGTGTATCGGGGCGGCACCACACAGCCTTCGAGGCTCGCGCGCTTGATCAGCAGCAGCGCCGCGAAGTCAGTCTGGCCGGCCCAGTGCGGATTGGCCTGCAGGTACGTCCACAAACGGCTGGAGTACTCCAGCAACACTTGGGCGTCCACGTTCGATAGCGGTTGCTTGAAATGCGGCAAGTGTCTGGCCGACAAGCTGTGATGGCTGGAGTGGCAATAACGCTCGAGCACCTTAAGGCAGACAGCCAGCGTCGCCGGGCCGTCATGGGCGCGCCAGCCATGGATATCCAGGCTCTGCGCCACTTCAGTCTTGCCGGCATTCGGGCCGGCGCGTGTTGCGCGGGGGGGCGTGGCCCTTGCAGCAGCGCCTTGGCGAAGGCCGCAAAGGTTGAGCCAGCCTTGCTGTCTTGCGCCAAGCCCATGCGTTCGCGCAGCGTCGCCAGTTTCGCTCCGGTGCGCGCCAGCACCAAGGTCTGGGCGGGCCGCAGGCACTCCATCAAGGCGCCAAGCAGGTGGCTCTTGCCGATGCCAGCATAGCCTTGCACATGCAGGTCTTCGTTGAGGTTGGCGCGAAAGGTGCGCACCAGCTTGTCCTGGGCCGGGCTGAGCCAGCGTTCGCGGTGCCGGGGCGTGACCATCTGCTGGCTGAACGGGTCATTGCTGCGCAGGTGGCGGACCTTGTAGCCGATATCCCATTTGCCTGTAGGCAGCAGATAATCCCGCGCCGCGACTTCTTCGGCCGACAGCAGGCGCAGGTTCACCTGCTTGAGTGCATTAAAACCGAAGTACAACTTGCGCGGATCAAACAGCCGCTGGGCTTCGGACAGCAACGTCGCGGCACCTGACGGCGCGGCGTCCACCGCCCAGCCGATCAGCTTGGCCAGGACGCGCTCGGCGCCCGCGCAGGTCAGGTCCTTTTCCGCGGTTTGGGCCAGGTTCTGGATGACCAGTACCGCGGCCAGCTCCGGATCCGTCAGGCCGACAAGCCCCTTGGCGCCGTCCGCGCCGAGCAGGGCCGTGCAGGTTTCATCCGTGACGGGCAGGAAGACGGGGCTGGCTAAATCAAAATGTTCCGGTTGCATAGTTCCTCGCAGCCAGGGGGCGACGTACGTCGCGGGCGTCAGGCATTGTCGTGGCTGCTCAGCTCGAATCGATATTCGCCCAGCGAGCCCGACATACCGCCGCGACTCGCTTGAGCCCCAGGCGCCATCGTGTTGATCTGTTGCTGGAGTTCGAAGACGGCCATCTCGAGCAGCCTGCGCAAGTCTTCGGTGCTCTGCGCCGCCACATTCAAGTGCAGCGTGCAGGCGCCCGTGAGCGCTGGTGGCGCCGGCTCGGCGCCTGGTGCGGCAGCGTTCACATCAGCCGAGCGGATCATCTCAGCCTGGCTGAGGATCTCGGCGTGCTCATCGTCCATAAGGTCCAGCACCCTCGATAACTCCAGGGTCTGTTCGGGGTGCGATTGAATACGGTCCTTGATCTCCAGGCGCCGCATCTGCCACTCGCGCAGTTTCTCGCGGGTGAGGTCGTCCACTTTTTCCACGGGTGCTGTCTCCGAATGCCGGGCACTGGAGTATGCCGCCATGGACCGCACGATGGCAGATGGCGTGAATGCAATTTTCTGGATTTGAATGATAAGAGGTGTTGCAAGAAGAGCGTTATGGAGGCAACCCCACCAGCCACACCCCGGCACACAATGTTCCCGCTGTGGCTGCTGCCTTCCGGCTCTGACCAGGTTCACGGGTAATCGTTGCGGGGGGACCGATGGGGTCACCATAACGACGCCTGCCTCTCGGCAAGCGGGGCCATTGTACCGATCTCATCGGAAGTTACAACCGTTGGCGCCGGATTAAAAATATTCGATGGTTCAAGCACTTGCCCACTGGTTTCACACACAACCCTGTAGGAGCGAGCTTGCTCGCGAAGAACGTCAACGATAACGCGGACATTCAGGATTAACGCGCTGCCTATGCATGCTTCGCGAGCAAGCTCGCGCCTACAGAAGAACGGCTTCATCGGCCCTGCCGCCCTCCTCCTGCACCACCAGGTGAATGAAGTGCAGCTTGGCGATCACCGCCGGTGGCAGTACGAAGGGATAGAAATCCGGCTGGCCCATGCTGCGCGACAGTTCGTTGAGCATGCCGGCCAGTTCGATCCAGGCATTGACGAACGACAGGAACGCCGCGCCGCCGGGGTGTTCGGGGTCGTAGAGCGTGCTGAGCGGGAATGGCTGGTAGTCCAGGTCCATCGCGCGGGCGCTCATGCCGAAGCCCAGGGCCGTGTCGACGGCGTCCATCATGTGCAGGTAATGGGCCCAGGTTTCGGCCCAGTCTTCCCAAGGGTGCATGGTGGCGTAGGCGCTGACGCAGGTTTGCTGCCAGTCGGGGCGTGGACCGTTCTGGTAGTGCTGGTCGAGGGCGTCGGCATAGCTGGCGCGTTCGTCGCCGAACAGGCGGCGAAACGGTTCGAGCCAGTGGGTATTGGCGATCAGGCGGTCCCAATAGTAATGGCCGACTTCATGGCGAAAGTGCCCGAGCAGGGTGCGATAGGGTTCGCGCATCTGCACGCGGACCTTTTCGCGGTGGGCGTCGTCGGCTTCCTTGATATCAAGGGTGATCAGGCCATTGGCGTGGCCGGTCATGGGGGCTTTGCCCTCCAGGTCAACGCCGACAAAATCGAAAGCCAGCCCGTTCTCCTCGTCGACGCTTTTGGGCACCACCCGCAGGCCCAGGCTGATCAGTTGCGCCACCAGGCGGCGCTTGGCGGTTTCGACCTTGCCCCAGCGTTCGTGGTTTTCCGGGATCGATAAATCGGGGATCGTGCGGTTCAGGCTGCATGCCACGCACAACGGTGCGGTGCTGTGGGCCGGGATCAGCCAGTTGCAGGCGGCCGGGGTGTCGAGGTTGGCGCAGCGGCGGAAGGCGCCGGCGTCGAGGTTGTCATCCTGCAGCCAGGTGCCTTCGACCGGGCCGGGTTGCAGGGAGGACAGGCGGCTTTGCTGGGGTTGATAGCCCAGCACGCCTGGCAGGCCAGGCATTGGCTGTTGCGAAAAAACAGCGACTGGCCGCAACGGCATTGCCAGACCTTGCTGTTGCGCGAGGTGTCGGCCATGAACGGTGCGGCGATGCGCGAACTGAGTTGCTCGAAGTAGCGGAACATGGCGATCTCTCTCTGGATGACTGAGACTAGATCATTTCGCGCGCATGATCGTTCCCACGCGCGTGGGCATGCATCCGGTGACGCTTTGCGTCACGCCTCTGCCAAGAGCAGACGCGGAGCGTCCAGGGCGGCATTACCACGCGGAGCGTGGGAACGATCTTCAACGATCGTCAGACCGGGATGTTGTGCTTGGCCAGGAACGCCACGAACGCTTCTTCATCCAGCACCTTCAGGCCCAGCTCGCTGGCCTTGGCCAGCTTGGAACCGGCACCCGGCCCGGCCACCACGCAGTGGGTCTTCGCCGAAACCGATCCGGCCACCTTGGCGCCCAGGCTTTCGAGCTTGTCCTTGGCCACGTCGCGGCTCATCAATTCCAGGGAGCCGGTGAGTACCCAGGTATGCCCCGCCTCGGGCAAGCCTTCGACCACCTTTATCTCGCTCAGCCAATGCATGCCGAAGTCCTTGAGCTGTTGCTCGATGGCCAGGGCACGGTTGGCGTTGTCTTCATTATCGAAGAACTCGCGCACGGCCTTGGCCTGCTTTTCGGGCAAGGCCTGGCGCATATCCAGCCAGTCGGCCTTGATCACGCCTTCAAGGGTGACGAACTTGTCTGCCAGTTTCTGCGCCGCGCCGGGGCCGACGCTCGGCACATGCAGCTTGTCGAGCAAACCACCCAAGGTGGTGCTGGCGGCAAATTCCGCGCTCAGGTCGCCCTGCTCCTGCAATTGCAGGCCACATTCCTGCGGCGACAGCAACGCGTTGATCACGTCCTGGTTATGGCTGTCTTCAAAAAAACTGTGGATCTCGTGCGCCACTTCCAGGCCCACGTCCGGCAAGTAGGTCAACACTTGCGGCAAAGCCTTCTGCACCCGCTCCAGGGAGGCCAGGGAGCGCGCCAGCACCTTGGCGGTCTCCTCGCCCACATCGGGAATGCCCAAGGCGTAGATAAACCGCGCCAGGGTCGGCGTCTTGCTGTTTTCGATGGCGGCGATCAGCTTTTTGCTGGAAATATCGGCGAAGCCTTCCAGGTCGATGATCTGCTCATATTTGAGTTTGTAGAGATCGGCCGGCGAGCCGATGAGTTTTTCATCCACCAATTGCTCGATGGTCTTGTCGCCCAGACCGTCGATGTCCATGGCGCGGCGCGAGACAAAATGGATGATCGCCTGCTTGAGCTGGGCGCCACAGGCCAGGCGCCCGACGCAGCGGTACACCGCGCCTTCGCTGACGGTTTCCTTGCCCTTGCTGCGCTTGACCAGTTGCGTGCGCTCCACATGGGAACCGCACACCGGACAATGCTCGGGGACCTGCACCGCACGGGCGTTTTCAGGGCGGCGCTCGGGCACCACGGCGACCACTTGCGGGATCACATCACCGGCGCGGCGAATGATCACGGTGTCACCGATCATCAGGCCCAGGCGCGCCACTTCATCCATATTGTGCAAGGTGGCATTGGCAACCGTCACCCCCGCGACCTTGACCGGCTTGAGGCGCGCCACCGGGGTGACGGCGCCAGTGCGGCCGACCTGGAACTCCACGTCGAGCAGCTCGGTCAGCTCTTCCATCGCCGGGAATTTATGCGCAATGGCCCAGCGCGGTTCGCGGGCGCGAAAGCCCAGTTCACGCTGCGAGGCAATGCTGTTGACCTTGAACACCACGCCGTCGATCTCATAGGGCAGGCTGTTACGCCGCTCGCCGATATCGCGGTAGTACTCGAGGCAATCCTGTATGCCCTTGGCCAGCTTCAACTCATGACTGATGGGCATGCCCCACTTCTGCAATTGTTTCAGGTTGCCGATGTGGGTGTCGCTGATATCCGCCGTCACCCGGCCGATGCCATAGCAGCAGAATTCCAGCGGGCGGCTGGCGGTGATCTTCGAGTCCAACTGGCGCAGGCTGCCGGCGGCGGCGTTGCGCGGGTTGGCGAAGGTCTTGCCGCCGACCTCCAGTTGCGAAGCGTTGAGGCGCTCGAAACCGGCCTTGGACATGAACACTTCGCCGCGCACTTCAAGCGTCGCCGGCCAGCCGCTGCCGTGCCAGTTTCAGCGGGATATTGCGCACGGTGCGCACGTTGACGCTGATGTCTTCGCCGGTGGTGCCGTCGCCAC
>JAFHKH010000172.1 GCA_016937595.1 Pseudomonas cedrina subsp. fulgida
AACAGCAGGGTCTGGCGCTCGGCTTTCGGCGGGGTCTGGCGGATGATCTGGCGCACCTGCGGGATGAAACCCATGTCGAGCATGCGGTCGGCTTCGTCCAGCACCATCACTTCGACCATGTCCAGGTGCACGTCGCCGCGCTGGTTGAAGTCGAGCAGGCGGCCCGGCGTCGCCACCAGGATGTCGCAGTGGCGGGCTTCGAGGTGCTTGAGCTGCTTGTCGAAGTCCATGCCGCCGACGAACGTCATCACATTGAGGCCGGTGTACTTGGTCAGGTCGGCGGCGTCCTTGGCGATCTGCACCACCAGCTCCCGGGTCGGGGCGATGATCAGCGCGCGCGGTTCACCCATGTAGCGCTCTTTCGGCGGCGGCGTTTGCAGCAGTTGGGTGATGATCGAGATCAGGAACGCGGCGGTCTTGCCGGTGCCGGTCTGGGCGCGGCCGATGGCGTCTTTGCCGGCGAGGGTGAAGCCCAGCACCTGCGCCTGGATCGGCGTGCAGTACGGAAAGCCCAGGTCCTGGATAGCGTGCATCAGTTCCGGGGCCAGGTCGAAGTCGTGGAAGCGGGTCTTGCCTTCCTGGGGCTCGACGACGAAGTCTTCGAGTTTCCATGGGATGACGACCGGCTTGGGCGCGCGTTCGCGGCGCGGCTTGGGCGCGACGGGCGCGGTAGCGGCCTCAGTCGGTTTGGACTGTTCAGGCGCTGTCATTGTTGTCTGGACAACAGGTGCCGTCCGGGCGGGCTGTTTGCCGTCGTTGCGGCTGCCGGTTGCCGGGGCAGGCGCACTGGGCACTGGCGCGAGCGGCTCAGCCTCGCTTTTGCCGAACATCTTCTTGAGTGCTTTGAGCACGGTCATCTCATTAATGGGTTAAGGAATGTACGCCGGCCAGTGTAATGCAAGAATCGGGCGCGGCGTAGTGCGTCTGTCATACGGCTACAAAAACGCCCGGTTCAGCCCAGGCGAGCGGCCAACCAGGTGCCGATATCACGTATCTCCTCGGGTAACACTTCGTGGCCCATTGGGTATTCCTGCCATGTCACGGTGACACCACGGCTCTTCAAATGCTCGAAGGCGCTGCGGCCCATGGCGTTCTGCACCACCTCGTCGTATTGGCCGTGCAGGCACAGCGTGGGAATGCGCTGCTGGCTGGCGGATAACTCCAACTCATCAGCAAAGGTCGGTGCATAAGTCGAGAGGGCAATAACGCCACCCAGCGGGCCTTCCCAATTCAGAAAGGCGGTGTGGAACACCACGGCGCCACCCTGGGAAAAACCGGCGAGGAAAATCCGCGAGGCGTCTATTCCGGTTCTCTTCTGCGCTTCGATCAGATCCGCCACCATTTTGGCCGACACTTCCAGCTCTTCCAGGCTGATCGAACGGGCCGGACTCATGGCCCTTATGTCGTACCAACTGGGCATCTCGTAGCCGCCGTTGATGGTCACCGGGCGGGTCGGCGCCTGGGGCAGAACGAAGCGGGTGGTCAGCAAGGTTTCCTGCAGCGCTTCGGCCACCGGCAGGAAGTCGTAGCGATCGGCACCCAGGCCATGCAACCAGATAACGCAGGCGTCCGCGGGCTTGGCGGGCTGAAGAATCAAGGGGTCGGTCATGTCTGCTCCATTAATGTGCGCGCGCTCCGATTGGGTGCATCGGAACGGTGCGCGATGGGTTGATCTGTTAACAAGATGTCGCACGGTTGAATCTTTTGCTATTGACCGTGGGCTGAATCGACTCAGCCGGCACTCTGGTACGGGCCTTGCTATGTGTTGAGCGATGTCAGCGCTATCCCGCAACGGTAACACTATCAGTGACGGCCGTTGGTGGGGTAGCAACTGGAACGACCGCGACAACTTCATGCCGCTTGACCCCAAAAAAAGCCAACACGGGTCGATATCGCCTCATAAGGGTGCGCTGAAGTTCGAGCTCCGACACAACAAGAGCAACTGGAGGTTTGAATGAAGGTATTGAAATCCACCCTGGCCATCGTTTCCGCGGCGGCAGTACTGGGTGTGAGTGGTTTCGCCCAAGCGGGCGCCACCCTGGACGCCGTGCAGAAGAAAGGCTTTGTGCAATGTGGCGTGAGTGATGGTCTGCCGGGTTTCTCGGTACCGGATGCCAGCGGCAAGATCCTGGGGATCGACGCTGACGTGTGCCGCGCCGTGGCCGCTGCCGTTTTCGGCGACGCGACCAAGGTCAAATTCAGCCAGTTGAATGCCAAGGAGCGTTTCACCGCGCTTCAATCGGGCGAAGTCGACATTCTGTCCCGTAACACCACCATGACCAGCTCCCGCGATGCCGGCATGGGCCTGAAATTCCCAGGCTTCATCACTTACTATGACGGCATCGGCTTCCTGGTAAACAACAAGCTGGGCGTTAAAAGTGCCAAGGAACTGGACGGTGCGACCATCTGCATCCAGGCCGGTACCACCACTGAGCTGAACGTTTCCGACTACTTCCGCGGCAACAACCTCAAATACACCCCGATCACCTTCGACACCTCCGACGAAAGCGCCAAGTCGCTGGAATCCGGGCGTTGCGACGTACTGACCTCCGACAAGTCCCAACTGTTCGCCCAGCGCAGCAAGCTGGCCGCACCGAAAGACTACGTGGTTCTGCCGGAAACCATTTCCAAGGAACCGCTGGGCCCGGTCGTACGCAATGGCGATGACGAGTGGCTGGCCATCGTGCGCTGGGTTGGCTACGCCATGCTCAACGCTGAAGAAGCCGGCATCACCTCCAAAAACGTCGAAGCTGAAGCCAAGTCCACCAAGAACCCGGACGTGGCCCGTCTGCTCGGTGCCGACGGCGAATACGGCAAAGACCTGAAAGTGAAGAAAGACTGGGTCGTACAGATCGTCAAGCAAGTCGGTAACTACGGTGAAGTGTTCGAGCGCAACCTGGGCAAGAGCACCCCACTGGAAATCGACCGTGGCCTGAACGCACTGTGGAACAACGGCGGCATTCAATACGCACCCCCTGTGCGCTGATCGCTGATGGTTCTGTCACCCGGTGGGCCAACCGCCGGGTGATGTTCTGTTCCATTCTTTTCGGGGCACTTCATGCAAAATCAAATCGGCGCACCCAAGCAGAAGCTCAGCTTCAGCGATCCCAAAGTGCGTGCGTGGCTCTTCCAGATCATCACGATTGTGGCGGTGGTCTCGCTGGGCTGGTACCTCTTCAACAATACCCAGACCAACCTGCAACACCGGGGCATCACCTCGGGGTTCGACTTTCTTGAGCGCAGTGCCGGCTTCGGCATCGCGCAGCACCTGATCGACTACACCGAATCGGACAGTTATGCCCGGGTGTTCGTGATCGGTTTGCTCAACACCCTTTTAGTGACGTTCATCGGCGTGATCCTGGCCACACTGCTCGGGTTCGTCATTGGCGTGGCGCGGTTGTCGCCGAACTGGATGATCAACAAGCTGGCGACCGTGTATGTGGAAGTGTTCCGCAACATTCCGCCGCTGCTGCAGATCCTGTTCTGGTACTTCGCGGTGTTCCTGACCATGCCGGGGGCCGCGCAACAGCCATAATTTCGGCGATACCTTCTTTGTCAGCAGCCGTGGCCTGAACATGCCGGCGGCGCTTGCCGCCGATGGCTTCTGGCCGTTTGTGGCCAGCATCGTCGTCGCCATCGTGGCAATCGTGTTGATGGCGCGTTGGGCCAACAAGCGCTTTGAAGCGACCGGCGTACCGTTCCATAAGTTCTGGGCGGGCCTGGCGCTGTTCATCGCGATCCCGGCGTTGTGCGCCTTGATCTTCGGTGCCCCGCTGCATTGGGAAATGCCGAAGCTGCAAGGCTTCAACTTTGTCGGCGGCTGGGTACTGATCCCCGAACTGCTGGCACTGACCCTGGCGCTGACCGTCTACACGGCTGCGTTCATCGCCGAAATCGTGCGTTCGGGCATCAAGTCCGTCAGCCACGGCCAGACCGAAGCCGCACGCTCCCTGGGCCTGCGCCCCGGGCCGACGCTGCGTAAGGTCATCATCCCGCAGGCCCTGCGGGTGATCATTCCGCCGCTGACCAGCCAATACCTCAACCTGGCGAAAAACTCGTCGTTGGCCGCCGGTATCGGTTACCCGGAAATGGTTTCGCTGTTTGCCGGCACGGTGCTCAACCAGACCGGCCAGGCGATCGAAGTCATTGCTATCACCATGAGCGTGTACCTGGCGATCAGCATCAGCATTTCCCTGCTGATGAACTGGTACAACAAGCGCATTGCGCTGATCGAGCGGTGAGGAAACACGCATGAGTTCACATACGTTCAAACCTGATATGCCGCCGCCGAACAAAGTGTTCGGGCCGATGGCATGGATGCGCGCCAACCTGTTTTCCAGTTGGCTCAATACCCTGCTGACGCTGTTGGCGTTCTACCTGATTTACCTGGTGGTGCCGCCGATTCTGAGCTGGGCGATCATCGACGCCAACTGGGTCGGCACCACCCGTGCCGATTGCACCAAGGAAGGCGCCTGCTGGGTGTTCATCCAGCAGCGCTTCGGGCAGTTCATGTACGGCTACTACCCCAGCGACCTGCGCTGCGCGTGGACCTGACCGTGTGGCTGGCCATCGTCGGTGTGGCACCGTTGTTCATCTCGCGTTTTCAACGCAAGGCGGTCTACGGTCTTAGCTTCCTGGTGCTGTACCCGATCATCGCGTTTTTCCTGCTGCACGGCGGCGCGTTCGGGCTGACCAACGTGGCCACCAGCCAATGGGGCGGCCTGATGCTGACCCTGGTCATCGCCACCGTGGGCATTGCCGGCGCGTTGCCGCTGGGCATCATGCTCGCATTGGGGCGGCGTTCGAACATGCCGGCGATTCGGGTGGTCTGCGTGACCTTCATCGAATTCTGGCGGGGCGTGCCGTTGATCACCGTGCTGTTCATGTCTTCGGTGATGCTGCCGTTGTTCCTGCCTGAAGGCATGGGCATCGACAAGCTGCTGCGTGCATTGATCGGCGTGATCCTGTTCCAGTCGGCCTACGTGGCTGAAGTGGTGCGCGGTGGTTTACAGGCGATTCCCAAAGGCCAGTACGAAGCGGCTGCGGCGATGGGCCTTGGTTACTGGCGCAGCATGGGCCTGGTAATCCTGCCGCAAGCCCTGAAGATGGTGATCCCCGGCATCGTCAACACGTTTATCGCGTTGTTCAAGGACACCAGCCTTGTGATCATCATTGGCCTGTTCGACCTGCTCAACAGCGTCAAGCAAGCCGCCGCCGACCCCAAATGGCTGGGCATGGCCACCGAAGGCTATGTGTTTGCCGCCCTGGTGTTCTGGATTTTCTGTTTTGGTATGTCGCGCTATTCCATTCATTTGGAACACAAGCTCGACACAGGCCACAAGCGTTAGGAGTTGATGTGATGAGCGAAGCGATCAAACAGCCTGTGAGCCCTGAAGGCATTATCCAGATGCAGGGCGTCAACAAGTGGTACGGCCAGTTCCACGTGTTGAAAGACATCAACCTCAACGTCAAGCAGGGCGAGCGTATCGTGCTGTGCGGGCCGTCGGGTTCGGGCAAGTCCACCACCATCCGCTGCCTCAACCGTCTGGAAGAGCACCAGCAGGGCCGCATCGTGGTCGATGGCGTGGAGCTGACCAACGACCTCAAGCAGATCGAAGCGATCCGCCGCGAAGTCGGCATGGTGTTCCAGCACTTCAACCTGTTTCCGCACCTGACCATCCTGCAGAACTGCACGTTGGCGCCGATGTGGGTGCGCAAGATGCCCAAGCGCAAGGCTGAGGAAATTGCCATGCACTACCTGGAGCGCGTGCGTATTCCGGAGCAGGCCCACAAGTTTCCGGGGCAATTGTCCGGCGGCCAGCAACAGCGCGTGGCGATTGCGCGTGCCTTGTGCATGAAACCGAAAATCATGCTGTTCGATGAGCCGACCTCGGCCCTCGACCCGGAAATGGTCAAAGAGGTGTTGGACACCATGATCGGCCTGGCCGAAGACGGCATGACGATGCTCTGCGTGACCCACGAGATGGGCTTTGCGCGCACTGTGGCCAACCGCGTGATCTTCATGGACAAGGGCGAGATCGTTGAGCAGGCGGCGCCGAATGACTTCTTCGACAACCCGCAGAATGATCGGACCAAGTTGTTCTTGAGCCAGATTTTGCATTGATCGATGGATGATGCTTGAAAACAAACCCGGCCTTGGCGCCGGGTTTGTTTTTTGGCGCTTATGAAGCTTTCAGGGCATCAGCCTTGTCGTCGACGGTATAGGTGAAGCCGCCTCGCAAATCAGCACCCTCGGCGAGTTCTTTTGCGTCTTCCAGCAAGTGTGGATGGCGATCCAATAACCGCATCAGGATCACCAGGGACCTTGGGGCAGCAAGTTCGCCGCGCTCGTAGCGAGAGAATGCGTTGTGGCCGGCACCGGACAGCAAGTCCACGGCCTCTTTTTGCGTCAGGTGCAGTTTTCGGCGGGTGCTTTTGATCTCGGCGCCGATCATTTTCCGGGCGGCGAGGGTGAGTTCAGCCTTGGCTGCGTCGTAGCGCTCCGTGCTGTCGTTGTCCGGGTCCCAGAAACCGTCGCCGCATACCGTGCATTCCCATCCTGAAAGATTATCGACCCGGCGCTCCATGCCTTTGATGCGGATGGTTTCGCTGCGGCCTTCGAAGTAACTCAATGCGTCTGGGGCGCCACAGATGTAGCAAAGCTCGGTTTTTTTCATGATTGTCTCTCCTTGAAGGAGATTACTGGCGGTCTACCGTTTGGGCGGTAAGTGACCTTGATGTAAATCTCCCTGGTTTTTGCCTGCGTGTAATACACGTCTTGCCAGATTCGATGATCCCCATAGGTAGTCATCGACTTGTACAACATCCTGTTCTGTAGTTCGTAAATGACGCTCTGCATCTCTTCGATACTAAAGCCGAGATGCTCGCCGGACTCTTTTGCGGTCTTGGTAAACGCTTTGCTTCCAAGCCGCCTGACATCCTCCTTTATCACCGCCAGATCGTAATGGGGTGTGTACTTTTCCATAAGACACCTGAGTCCAATAATTACCCTCAGAGGGTAATTTTACCAATCGAAAATACTGCTCCTTTGCCTGCCTCTAAACCCTAGTGCGTTGCTCTTGTAGGAGAGTCCGAATAGGCTGTCGGACCATTCGCCGGGTAATTGGCCGCAAGTGCCAAGCCCGTGTAAGACCTCGCCTGATTTCTCTGCCGAAAGTTGCCCCATGAGCCTTGAACCCCGACGCACCGCTGAGCTGGATGAATTGCTGATCGACGCTGAAGCCGACGAAGAGGTGGTGCAGCACGCGGCGCCGGCCGGCAAGCGTGCCTGGCTGTTGCTGCTCGGGCTGGTGCTGGTGGCGTTGAACTTGCGTCCGGCGCTGTCGAGCCTGTCGCCGCTGCTCAGCGAAGTGTCCGCCAGCCTCGGGTTGTCGGCGGCCAGGGCCGGTTTGCTGACGACATTGCCGGTGCTGTGCCTGGGGTTGTTCGCGCCGCTGGCACCGATCCTGGCGCGGCGCTTCGGGGCCGAGCGTGTGGTGCTGGGGATTCTGCTGATGCTGGCCGGCGGCATTCTGCTACGCAGTTCATTCGGTGAGGTGGGGTTGTTTGCCGGCAGCCTGTTGGCTGGGGCCAGTATCGGCATCATCGGCGTGTTGCTGCCGGGTATCGTCAAGCGCGATTTTGCCCGGCAGGCCGGCGTGATGATGGGCGTCTACACCATGGCGTTGTGTCTGGGCGCTGCACTGGCGGCGGGTTCAAGCGTGCCGCTGAGTGATTACTTTGGCGACAGCTGGACGCTCAGCCTGGGCTTCTGGCTGGTGCCTGCCTTGCTGGCTGCGCTGTTCTGGCTGCCGCAGGCCAGGCAAAAACAGGGCGCGCGCACTGTCACTTACCGGGTGAAAGGTTTGTTTCGCGACCCGCTGGCCTGGCAGGTGACCTTGTACATGGGCTTGCAATCGTCCTTGTCCTACATCGTGTTCGGCTGGTTGCCGTCGATGCTGATCGGCCGTGGCCTCAGCGCCACCGAAGCGGGTCTGGCGTTGTCCGGGTCGATCATCGTGCAACTGCTCAGTGCCCTTACCGCGCCTTGGCTGGCCACACGCGGCAAGGACCAGCGCGTGGCTATCGTGGTGGTGATGCTGCTGACCCTCGGCGGGCTGTTCGGTTGCCTGTATGCGCCGCTCGACGGACTGTGGGGCTGGGCGATCCTGCTGGGCCTCGGGCAGGGCGGCACCTTCAGCCTGGCACTGACCCTGATCGTACTGCGCTCGCGGGACTCACACGTTGCCGCCAACCTGTCGGGCATGGCTCAGGGTATCGGCTATACCCTGGCGTCCATGGGCCCGCTGGCCGTGGGCGTGCTGCATGACTGGACCGGTGGCTGGGACGCCACAGGCTGGGTGTTCGGCGTAATCGGCGTGGGCGCGATCATCACCGGTTGGGGCGCCGGACGTGCGCTGTACGTCGGTGTCAGCAGCGAAAAAACCTGACCCACCGCTTTCGCAGGCAAGCCAGCTCCCACAGGGAATTGAGGGTGCCCGCCCAGTCCCATGCCTGGCCACCGGAAACTGTGGGAGCTGGGCTTGCCCGCGAAGGTCGGTGGGTCAGTGAAAAAATCCGT
>JAFHKH010000173.1 GCA_016937595.1 Pseudomonas cedrina subsp. fulgida
TGGTACATGGGCGGCGACATCGCCGAAGCCGATGGCGTGGCGCGCACACCGCAAGAACAGATCGCCACCGCCCAGCAAGAGCTGGCGCACTTACTGCCCTGGATCGACATGAGCCAGACCCAGTGGGCCACCCTGCGCGTCGACCGCGCCGAGCCCCTGCAATCGGGCCTGAGCCGCCCCGACAACGCCTTTATCGCCGAACAGGGCCGCTTGTTGGTAGTTGGCCAACCAAGCTGGCGCTGGCGCCGGACTTCGCCGATCGGGTCGATCAACAGCCTGGAACGTGACGGTATCCGCCCAAGCGTCAGCGCGCCCTTGCCGGACCTGCCAAAACCGACCATCGGCGTGCCTGCCTGGGAGCAACTGTTGCCATGAGCCTGCCCACCCTGCACGACCTGCATCGCGATTTGGGCAGCACCGGCCTGCGCGTATCGCCCCTGGGCCTGGGCACCGTCAAGCTAGGCCGCGACCAAGGGGTGAAATACCCCAGCGGTTTCCAGATTCCCGGTGACGACGAAGCCCGCATGCTGCTGCGCCAGGCCCGCGAATTGGGCATCAACCTGATCGATACCGCGCCGGCCTACGGCATGAGCGAAGAACGCCTGGGGCCTCTGCTGCGAGGCCAGCGCAAGGACTGGGTGATCGTCAGCAAGGTCGGTGAAGAGTTCGAGAACGGCGTATCCAGCCACGATTTCAGCGCGGCGCACACCCGCCTGTCGATCGAACGCAGCTTGAAACGACTTGAAACTGATTTTATCGACCTGGTCCTGGTGCACTCCGACGGCAACGACCTGCACATCCTTAACGACTGCGAGGTCTACCAGACCCTGGCGCAGTTGAAAAAGGAAGGCAAGATTCGCGGTTTCGGCTTCTCCGGAAAAACCGTCGAGGGTGGCGTGAAAGCTCTGGAACAGGGCGATTGCGCCATGGTCACGTACAATCTGAACGCACAGAGCGAAAAAGCCGTCATTGAATATGCGGCGGCACACGGCAAGGGCATCCTGGTGAAAAAGGCCCTGGCCAGTGGTCACGTGTGCCTTGTGCCCGGAATGGATCCAATTCAAGCCAGTTTCATGTTGTTGTTTGCGCAAACGGGCGTCGCCAGTGCTATTGTCGGAACCATTAATCCGCTGCACCTGGCCCATAACGTGGCGACCGCTGCCAAGGTCATTCGTCAACTCTGATGCCGCCGACGCGGCGACCCCGTCGCAAGAAGGAGCCGACATGCCGCGTACGCTCATAAGAAAAAACCCCAGCAACTTCAAGACACTGCCACTGCACGTCGAAGCAACACCCGAAGGCCTGAGTTACCAGAGCGTCGGCATGCCGCTCAACTTTGCCCAGACCCTGCAACGGCGCAAGCCGGTGGAGGTGGCGGACCCCGAGCGTTTCGCCCTGGAACTGGCCAACCTCGGCGTGTCGGTGCGCCTGACCCTGCATTGGCAGAACCGCGATTACTGGGTGCTGGTTCGCCAGCGCCGCCAGGACCGTGGCGATGTGGTGCTCAAGCTGATCTCCGGCTACGTGCCGGCCCATGAACTGAACCTGCCGCTGCACACCGCCATCCAGGAAATCGCCGAAGAATGCCTGCTGGAAACCCCGGAAGGCTGGCTTGGCGGGCGCTTCAACGACACCTGGCTGCCCGCGCCGTACTCCGCTGCGCTGCACTACCGCGAAGCCCTGCCCTTTCGCCTGAGCCCCTTGTCGGGTGCGGCCCGCCCGGTACGCTGCGCCACCACGCAGTTGATTGAACGCCCGCGCGCCTACGTGCACCTGCCTACCGCATCGCTGCAATTGATCTACGACCTGCGCCTGGAAGTGCCCAAGGAAGCCAAGTCCCTGAGCCTGTTCCATGTGGACGAGCGCCTGGAGGGTGACCAACTGGTGGCGCGCCTGGACCGCCAGCGCCCGGACCTGTACCTGATGCCGCTCAAAGACGGGCAACCCGTGGCCGAGCTGTACACCGTCAAGAAAGACCAACTCCACCCGGCAAGCACACGGGGCTTGTACCTGGCGGAAAGCTTCGCCCGGCAGGAGGGCTGGCTGGTGCGGGAGGAGCGGATTCGCTGGAAGGATTGGTTGCGCCAGCAAGGCTTGGCAGTGCCCGAGAAAGAATCGAAACTCAAGCGCTTGGCACAGCGGGTGCTGCGCAAGATTGTGCCGAAGAAAAAAGCCAAGGCCTGAAGCCGCTTGCTTATAACCTGACACACCGCGATCCAGATGTGGGAGCGGGCTTGCTCGCGAAGGCGGTGGGTCAGCCAAGTATTCAGTGACTGATACACCGCATTCGCGAGCAAGCCCGCTCCCACATTTAACTGCGTTCAGCCTTTGAGTAAGCGCTCAAGGCCCATCTTCAGGGGGGTAGGCTCCGGCAGCGTAAAGCTGGCAAGCAACCGCTGATTGTTCGCCCGCGAATGCCGGATATCCCCGGAGCGCGCCGGCCCATAGGTCACCGCCGGCAACGTGCCGACTATTTCTTCCAACGCCTGCAGCACTTGCTTGAGCGTGGTGGTACGGTTCCAGCCCACATTGATTGCACCCAATGGCGCCGCGGGCGCTTCAATGGCCTGCACCAACACGTCCACCAGGTCTTCCACGTACATGAAGTCACGGGTTTGCTCGCCATCGCCAAATACGGCAATCGGCACGCCCTGTTGCGCACGCTCGCTGAAGATACTGATCACGCCGGAATACGGCGATGACGGGTCTTGGCGCGGCCCGAAGATATTGAAAAAGCGGAAGACCACCGGCTCCAGGCCATGTTGGCGGCGATAGAAATCGAGGTAATACTCACCGGCCAATTTGTCGCAGGCGTAGGGCGTCAACGGTGCCTTGACTGTCTCTTCGTCAATCGAAGCACCTTCGCCATTGTTGCCGTACACCGCTGCGCTGGAAGCGTACACCACACGCTTGACCCCAGCCTTGCGCATGGCTTCGCAGACATTCAAGGTGCCGACGAAATTGCTCAGGTGCGTGCTGACCGGGTCATCCACCGAGGCCTGCACCGAAGCCACCGCCGCCAGGTGCACCACCGCCGTTGCACCGACGCGGCACGGGCGACCAGTGCCGCATCGGCCACATCACCTTCCAGCAGCTCGAGGCGCGGGTTGTGCAACGCCAGGTTGCTGCGTTTGCCGGTGGACAGGTTATCCAGCACCCGCACGCCGTAGCCCTTGGCAAGCAGCGCATCGACCAGGTGCGAGCCGATAAAGCCCGCGCCGCCGGTGATCAGCACCCACTTACTCATTGTTGCGGATCTTCTCGACAATGGCGGTGGTCGAGCTGTTCTCGACCAGACCCAGGACTTTGACCTTGCCGCCATAGGCGCTGACGATATCCGCGCCGACGACCTGGTCGACGGAATAATCGCCGCCCTTGACCAGCACGTCCGGCTTGACCTGGGCCAGCAGGTTTTCCGGGGTCGCTTCAGGGAAGCTGATCACCCAGTCCACCGCGCCCAGGCCTGCCAGTACCGCCATGCGCCGGTCGACGCTGTTGATGGGGCGGCCAGGGCCTTTAAGGCGACTGACCGACGCGTCGTCGTTGACCGCCACGATCAGGCGATCGCCTTGGGCGCTGGCCTGCTCCAGATACGTCACGTGGCCGGCGTGCAGGATGTCGAAGCAGCCATTGGTAAACACGATGCTTTCGCCATGGGCGCGGGCATCGTCGATCGCCAGCAGCAATTGCTCGATGGTCAGCACGCCGCGCTCCGAGCCTTCGGAGCGCTGGATCGCACGGCGCAACTCGGGCGCGCTGATGGCCGCGGTCCCCAGCTTGCCCACTACGAGACCCGCCGCCAGGTTGGCCAGGGCCACGGCGTGAGGCAGTTCTTCGCCGCCGCAATCGAAGCGGCCAGGGTGGAAATCACGGTGTCACGGCGCCGGTGACATCGAACACTTCACGGGCCCGTGCCGGCAAGTGCATCGCCGGGTGGCCGGGGCGCAGCAGGGTCATGCCGTGTTCGCCACGGGTCACCAGCAAGGCGCCGAGGTCGAGGTCAGCCATCAGCGCGGCGCCCTTGGTCACCAGGTCGTGCTCATCGGCGCAACCGCCGACTATGGCTTCGAACTCGCTGAGATTCGGCGTGATCAGGCTGGCGCCGCGATAAATCGAGAAGTCCTTGCCCTTGGGATCGGCCAACACCGGAATGTTGCGAGCCTTGGCGGCCTGGATCAGCATCTGGTGATTCTTCAAGGCGCCCTTGCCGTAGTCGGACAACACCAGCACCTTGATGCCTTCGAGCAACTCGTCGACCTGGCCGCTCAGGGCCAGGGCGTCGGTGGCAAAGGGTTCTTCGAAATCGATACGCAGCAATTGCTGGTGACGGCTCATGACCCGCAGCTTGACGATGGTCGGCTGATGGGCAATGCGCTGGAACAGCGCACGCACGCCTGCACCGCGCAGGCTGTTGGCCAGGCTGTCGGCGGCTTCGTCGTCGCCGGTCACGCCGACCAGGGAGGCCGGGGCGCCGAGCGCGGCAATATTGAGGGCAACGTTGGCAGCGCCGCCTGGACGTCTTCGATTTGCTCGACCTTGACGACTGGTACCGGCGCCTCAGGGGAAATCCGTGAGGTACCACCATGCCAGTAACGGTCGAGCATGACATCGCCGACCACCAAGACAGGGGCTTGATCGAATCGCGGCATGGACAACTTCATGGAGCAACCCACATACAAAATGAACAGGGGCGCGATATTAGCACAGGGTGAGCGCCGCCTAGTTCGAGAGCTTTATCCGGAATGCATCATGCGGAAAATCTGCTCATTTTTTAAACAGAACCCCCAGGATATGCCCCACTGCGTCGGCCAGCTCGACCTCATCGGTATTGATTTCGCAGTCAGCCGCAAGCGGCGCCTCGTAGGGGCTGTCCAACCCCGTGAAAGCCTTGATACGCCCTTCCAGCGCCGCGCGGTACAAGCCTTTCGGGTCACGCCGCGCGCACACATCAAACGGCGTGCTGATGTAAACCTCGAAAAACTGCCCCGGCCCGAAGAGTGCCTTGGCCGTCGCCCGATCGGCGCTGAACGGGGAGATCGCCGAGACGATCACGATCAACCCGGCGTCGACCATCAGCCGCGCCACTTCGCCGATCCGTCGGATATTTTCCTTGCGGGCCGCATCGCTCATGCCCAGGTCATTGCACAACCCCGTGCGCAAATTATCGCCATCGAGCACAAAGGTGTGCCGGCCCTGCTCGTTGAGCCGCACTTCGAGGGCATTGGCCAGGGTCGACTTGCCGGCCCCGGACAACCCCGTCAGCCACAGGCAACAAGGTTGCTGGTGCTTGAGCGCCGCTCGTGCGGTCGCCGACAGCGACAAGGCAAAAGGACGGATGGAAGCAGAACCATGGGAAAGCGACTGACTATTCATACCCCAGGACCTCGTAGTCACGTTGATAGGCACGCCGTACCAGGCGCCGCGTACGCAGGGTGCAAAAGTCCCTGACCGGCTCGCGGCGCGCTCGAGCGAAACATTGAGATGGGGCAGCGAAGACACCACCCCGAGGTGTTCGCACAGCTGTTGGAAGTCTTGCTCCAGAGACTCCTGGCGCCCAAGAAAATCCATAGCCATCCGGCCCATGTGATCAACCAGGAAATCGGTCTGGGGCGCAAAGTGCAGTTGGCGGCGCAGGTTGTCCGGGTGCAGCCAGTTGCCGACGAAATGATCGAAGTCGCGGTAGCTGCAGACGACCCCCTGAGCGTGCAGATCGCGGGCGCTCATGTGGTTGCCGCGCAAGTAGGTGTAAGCCGAATAGGCGCGCTCGAGCGGGTCACGCACAAAGGCAAACTTGAAGCTGCGCTCGCAGTGTTCGGGAAATTGCTGCTGGTACCAGTAATAGGGCAGATGCCCCGGCCAGCGCCCATCGAGCAACGCCGAGCAGACGCTGCTACCGGCGCATTTGGGCACATGGATAAACACACATTGGTGCCGTTCGAACGCACGGGGCAGTCTGACCACCCCAGACAGGGATTTATTCACCGCCTGGCGATCCACCACCGATAAGCGGCCCAGCAAAAATAGGCGCTGGGGTTTGGGAAGCAGTTTCCAGAATAGACGTTGCAACATTCCATTACTCACGCAAGAAGGCTGCCCTCTCGTTCGTCATTCGAAACGAGAGGGCCAACATAGCAAACGCAAGGCGGTGAATTATTGGGTGTTGGTCAAGCCTGTAAGCGGCTTGATACAAATACCGGGGCGCATTGCGCGCCCCGGCCCATCAGGTGATGTTGGCCGTTACCGGCTCATCCAAGCCCATGGCGTGCAGGCGCGAGTAATAACCGCCCATGGCCAGCAGTTGCACATGGGTACCACGCTCGACAATTTCACCGTGGTCCATCACCAGAATCATGTCGGCTTTCTCGATGGTCGACAGTCGGTGCGCGATCACCAGCGTGGTGCGGCCCTTCATGACTTTGTCCAGCGCGGCCTGGATGTGACGTTCGGACTCGGTGTCGAGCGCCGACGTCGCTTCATCCAGGATCAGCAGCGGGGCATTCTTGAGCAGTGCACGGGCGATAGCCAGGCGCTGGCGCTGGCCGCCGGACAGCAGCACGCCGTTTTCACCGACTTCGGTGTCCAGGCCATGCGGCAGTTCGGCGATGAAGTCCATGGCGTAGGCATCGGTGGCGGCTTTTTCGATGTCGGCGCGTGGCGCATCCGCCAGGTCGCCGTAGGCGATGTTGTTGGCCACGGTGTCGTTGAACAGCGTGACATGCTGGGTGACCTGGGCCACATGCCGGCGCAGGTTACGCAGGCGGTAGTCTTCAATCTCCACTTCATCGAGCAGGATGTCGCCGGTTTCGTGATGGTAGAAACGCGGGATCAGGCTGGCCAGCGTGGACTTGCCGCTGCCTGAGCGCCCGACCAGGGCAATCATCTGCCCAGGCTCGGCCGTGAAGCTGATGTTCTTGAGCACTTCGCGCTCGGTGCCCGGGTAGGTGAAGCTCAGGTTGCGCACATCCAGGCGACCACTGACGCGATCGCGCTCCACGGTACCGCTGTCGACTTCCGGCTCTTCGTCGAGCTGTTCGAAGATGCTCTCGGCACCGGCGCGCCTTTCTGGATCGTCGAGCTGACTTCCGACAACTGGCGGATCGGCTTGGGCAACAAGCCCGCAGCGGTGATGTAGGCCACCAGGTCACCCGCCGTGGCATCGCCGCGCAGCAGCAGCACCAGGAACATCAGCGTGGCCATGGCGGTGTAGATCACCAGTTGCAGCATGGGTGTGTAGACCGCGCCGGTCTTGTTCATGCGCAGCTGTTTGTCGGTATTGCCCTGGCTGGCGGCGGCGAAACGGCGCTCCTCATAGCTTTCGCCACCGAAGCTGCGTACCACGCGATAACCCTGGATCGTTTCCGAGGCCACGTGGGTGACGTCGCCCATTGCCACCTGGATCTTCTTGCTCTGCTTGCGGAATTTCTTGCTGGTGCTGCCAACCATCACGGCGATCAGCGGCAGGATCGCCAGCATCACCAGGGTCAGCTTCCAGTTCATCCACAGCAGGTAGCCGAACAGGAACACCACCGTCAGGCCTTCGCGGATCACGACCTTGATCGCATCCGTGGCGGCGCCGGTGACCATGGTCACGTTGAAGGTGATGCGGGAAATCAGATGCCCGGAATTGTGCGTGTCGAAATACCGGTTGGGCAGTACCAACAGCTTGTTGAACAACTGCACCCGCAGATCATGCACCAGGCCCAGGGAGACCTTGGCCAGGTAGTAGTTGCCCAGGAACGAGCCGAGGCCCTGCCACGCGGCGATCAGGATGATCAGCAGCGGCACGGCCATCAGCAGCTTCAGGTCCTTGAACAACGGTATCTTGGGCAGGAACACCACGTCGGGGTTGCTCAAGCCATCCACGAAGTACTTGAGGATTCCGGCGAGCATCGGCTGGGTGGAAGCAAAGATCACGAAGCCCACGATACTCAGCATGAACATGCCGATGTACGGTTTCACATAGCCCAGCAGCCTCAAATAGATTTTAAGGCTGGATTCCTGGTCCGCTTTGGGCGGTGCGTCACTCATGTGTCGAGCTCACTGATGGGGTAGGACGCGAACTTTATCACATGCGCCGGGGTTGGCCCGAGCCCAGACCAGGACACTGGCCAGCGCAATCGGCAGCCACGAGATAAACCACTCGGCCCGAGGGGTACCCGTGAGGCTGGCCGCGTCGAACTGCATGGCCAGGAACGAAAACAGCCACATGCCGATGATACCTTTGCCGTACAGCGTGTCGCGGACCTTCCAGGCTTGCCACAACACGCCGAACCACAGCCCGCACCACAACAGCAGGCCGGGCAGGCCCAATTCGATCGCCACATGGGAGAACAGGTTGTGGGCGTGATCGAAAAAAAAGGCCGTCGGCGAATACCTTGTAGTCGCCACCCAGGCCCAAGCCGGTCCACGGGTGCTCGAAAATCATCTGGATGGCCGCCATGAAGATTTGCGGCCGGTACGAGACACCCCGGGACAGCACCAGCGATTGCATGGAAAAGAACACCACCAGCGCGGCAATCACCGCCCCGATCGCAATCAGCGCGGTACGCCGGTCGCGGCACCAGGCCGGCATCGCCACGACGGTCAACAGCAAGGCCAGCGCGGCACCGCGGCTTTGGCTCAGCACCACAAACAGCCCGAGCAGTGCGATGGACACCGCCCACGCCACTTGCATCCAGCGCCCTCGCGGCAGCCAGTGCAGCATCCAGACAGCGGCCAGGCCAATCACATAGGCGCCCAGGATCGGATGGGACAACTGCCCCAAGCCTTCAAGGCGCGTATACCAGACGTTAGGCCCAAGGCCGTAGAACTTGACCATCGCGACCAGCGCAGACAGGGCCAGGCCCAAGCCGCCCCACTGCATCACACGGATGACGCGCTCGGCCTGCCCACAGGCAAACACCGGAAAAAACAGCAGGAACACGCCGATGTACAGCAGGCGCTTGGCCTCGCGCGACGGGTCTTCGGCATTGGTCCACAACAGGCTGATGGCGCCCCAGGTCGCCAACGCAGCCACCATCAGGCAGATCCAGCGCTGTTCACGCCAGACTTCCTTGAGACGCTCACGGGCCGACCAGGCAAACACCATGGCGGGCAACCAGAGAAACAGGGTCAACCCTTGTTGATAAATCTTGTTGGTCGGCGCGAAGGCAATCGCCAGCAAAAACCAAAGTAACCCGAACATCATCCATACCTGCGCCCAACGACTTGCTTGCATCACCCGCTCCTGAATACGTTCAACCTGCCAACCCGGCATGGTTAAAACCCAAAACTTTCGGCATTATTGCCGATCACTGTGCCCGCGACTCCCCACAAGGCTTTCCGACGATGCAATGTTCAAGGCTTCCCCAAGCCGATTTAAACGCGATGATTGAAGGTGCCCGAATCCTCGAACAGGACAGCTACGGCCCCAAAGTCTACCTGCTGGCCGACGGGAATATCCTCAAACTGTTTCGCCGCAAGCGCCTGTTCTCCTCGGCGCTGTTTCGCCCCTATTCCAAGCGTTTCATCGACAACGCGGCGCAATTGCAAAAGCGCGGCATCCCCACCTTGACCGTCCTCGCGTTCTTTCAACTGGCCGCGCCCGGCATGACCGCAGTGCTGTATCGCCCGCTGCCAGGCGAAACGCTGCGGCAGATTTCCAATCAGGCGGGCTTTGACTGGCAATCGAACCTCGACCCGCTGGTGGCGCTTATCCGCCGCCTGCATGGCGCGGGAATTTACTTCCGCTCCCTGCACCTGGGCAATATCGTTGTTACACCTGATAACCAAATGGGGCTGATCGACGTCGCAGACATGCGCTTTTTGCGCGCACCGCTTAATCCGGAGCTCGCACGGCGCAACCTGCAACATTTCGCACGTTATATTGCGCGCGAGAAGCTGAACGAACGCTTTCCAATGCAAGCACTGGAGCAAGCGCTGCTAGCGGCATGAAAACAGGCGCTGGGAGGTTTCACTGAAATCCCTCCAGGCTTGCTCCGGCGCCAATGCGCGTGCCTGAGCCTCGAGCACGCCCTCGACAGAGGTGGCGAACGCTCTCGCCATCAAGCGGCCCCAAGCCTGCGCATCATCGGAAGGGGCGTACCAGCCGGCATCCGCCAACTGCTCGCGGAACACCGCCAACTCGCTGGTCAACACAGGAACGCCGGCCATTACCGCCTCTTGCAGGATCAACCCCAGACCTTCTTGCGTCGACGGAATGGCCACCCAATCAAAGGCCCGGTAAAGCCTCGCCGCGTCCGGCAGATGACCCGGCAGCGAGACCTTGTCCTGCAAGCCAAGCTGCGCGATACGCGCTTCGAGCGCAGGCCGCGCGTCGCCTTCGCCGATGATGACCAGGCGCGCATCCGGCTGATCGGCCGACACCGCGGCAAACGCGTCGAGCAAACAACCAAAACCCTTGCCGTCGACCAATCGGCCCACCGCACCGAGCACGGGCGAACCTTCCAGCGGCAGGCCCAGGCGAGTCCGCGCCTGCGCCCGCGATAGGGCAGCGGCGCGAAACGCCACCGGGTCAAACGCACTGCGCAGCACCGTCACCGGCCGTTGCAGAAAGCGCTCGATCGAGTGAGCCAGGGTTTGCGACACGGCCGCCAGCGTCAGCTGCGCCTGCGGAAACTGCGCAAACAGTTTCTGGTCCGCCCGGCGCATGCGCGTCGCGCCATGAAACACCACCACGGCGCGTACGTTGGGCAAGTGTTTGAGCACCGGCAACATCACCCGGGCCACGCCTACCCCGTCGAGTAATACCACCTCAAGATCGTCAGGTAGCGCCTTCTGGAAACGCGCGCGCATCCAGGGCATCAATACCTTCCAAAAATGCCGACCCTTGAGCCGGACGGAAGAGAGGTTCCACTCCACTGCCGGTTCACCCTCCTGCGAGCGCCCCTGGAGCAACCAGGTCGTGATCGGCGCACGGCAAACGGCGTGGGAAAGTATCTGCTGATGAACCTTCTGCACCGAGGCGAATGCAGCACCACCGGCCCACATGATATTGAGGATACTCATCGAAAAAATGACCTTTTGCGGCGTTGTGGTGGCTTGTCGTATTTACTTAATGGATCAGCCAGCCGATACCGACACCCAGTACCAGCATGACCGCCAGCTTGATCCGCTCTCGCCGCTTGCGCCGCGCCTTGGTCAAGCGCTCTCCTGCCGTCGCCACATGCAAACCGAAACCGGTATGCAAAACCGCATCGCCCTCCAGCGTCACGGCCGCCAGGTTCAGCTGCGCGTAACGCTTCGACAACCCCTTCTCCCCTTCGAACCCGGCATAGGGCGCGCACAAGCGATATTCCTTGATGCGTCGCAATCCGGGGTTCAGTGAAAAACCCTGCCACTCAGGCTTGTCGGACAGCAGGGGATAACACGGCACCCCGCCAATCACTTCGCGCGGCCCCAAATGGATATAGGGGCTGTGCACCTGCAAATCGTAAACATAGTTGCGCAGCCACACCTGCAAAATATCGGGCCGCTGCTCCAGCACCGTCTTGGAGTCCTCGACAAAGCCCGGTCGATAAAACGCCCAGTCATCCTCGCAATGGAATATGTAGGGGGTCTTGACCGACTCGTAAGCCAGGTCGATGGACGCCAACTGCCCAAGCTTCGGGCGGTTGATCAGGAACGTGCAGTGACTGTGCCAGTGCTCGGGAATTGCAAGGCGCACAGCGTCGTCGCCGGAGTCTTCGGTAATGAAGACTTCGCGTATCGCCGCCGTATTGAACAGATCGAAGCTCTCGAGCGTGCGTTTCAACAAATCGAAGCGACCGCAACTGGTCACTACGAGCGTTATGTCGCTTTGATCGGAGAATTGCATTTACGCCTCGACAATACCATATAGCCATCATTTGCGGCCATTAGCCGATATCAAACGCCCAGCTTCAGACGCAACCTTTCCAGCACACTCAAGGGAGCACGGGGCCGCAGCGGCGCCTCGAGGGCTTCGACAATACGCTGGCCGATACGCGCAAAGCTGAACTGGCCGACGGCCAGCGCCTGCCCACACCGTGCGATATCTGCCGCCAGTTGCGGGTTGGACCGCAGCACGGCGAGTTTTTCCTGCAACTGCGGGATGTCCTTGTAGAACACCACATTGACCATGTCCTCGAACCCAAGGGCCGCGTTTTCCTCGGCCCCCTGATCAAACGCCAGCAAGACACAGCCACAGGCCATGGCTTCGAAGTTCTTGATCATGTATTCGCCCATGCCCACATCGGCGCTGACGAAAAAACGAATCCGGTTGAGGGTCGCACAATATTCCTCACCGGATTTGGTGCGCGTCACCACCAAAGGTTCAACCCGTGCCAGCTCATCGAGCAGTGCCTTGCGGCCACTATAGGCCACGCTGTTGGTACTGCCGACAAACGCCAGTTCCATATCCCGCTCACGGTCCTGAGGGTGCAGCAGTGCCTGGTCATAGCCTTTGGGCACAAATACCGCATCAAAGCCTTCGGCGCGCAGGCGCTCGGTCACCATGAAGCCCGAACTGATCACCCGCGCCCACGGCAGCCGACGGTAATGGGCGCTGAACTTGCCGGTGTATTTGCAGGGAATGTAGTTCTGGTAGGCGTCGTGCTCGAGGATCACCAGGTTCGCAAGGGTGCGGATAAACCCGGCCTGGCGGATCTCCTGTTTGAAACGCAGGAAAAACACAATGCGGTCGTAACGGCTCACGTCGACTTCACGCCGAAAGTAGCCGCGCAGGTTGCGCTGCTCATCGCTGCTCAACCAGCGAATGTCACAGTCGCAGTGCTCGGCCACACCTTCATACAGACGATCCAGAATAGCGCGCTGTTCTTTCTGCACCAGAAACAAGACTTTCATTACATTCCCTTTCACCAATGCATTCACAAACGCCAGAACAACTCATGCCGTCGTACGGCCTTGCGGAAAAACTCGTTCTCACCATAAGGCGACCGCGCACGCCCTGCCAGCATCCGCTGCAGCCAACGCCGTACACGGCGCTTGAACGGCGCCCGTGGTTGCAGGTCATGCATCATGCCCAGCGCCATGGCCTTGTCGCGCTGCTGCGCCAAGGTCAGAGGGAGGCAGCAGGGGAGCAATTCTTCAGTGGCGTCGAACAGCGGCGGCAACGCGATGCCGGCGCCCGCGTCGCCCATGGGCCAGCGGTCATTGTCGTGCAGGTGGTTGGCGTAGCCCAGCACGGTGGTCGGCTGCCACTCCAGACCCTGCAAGGCTTCCAGCACCGCTTGTTGCGCACAGACATGATCGGGATGCGGGTCCAGCACCGGATGCGGCAACACGATCACTTCCGGACGCGCCATCAACAGCACGTGGCGCAGATCGGCCAGCAAATTGTTCCAGGTCGGCAGGCCGTCGCTGTCCGCCGGTAACGGGAACGGATTGAACTGACGAAAGGGCCGAACGTCCGCCATCTCGGCCTCACGGGAGGCGAACGGCAGGTCCGGCGCGGCCTGCATCGCCTGCAATTGCAGGCAGAAGTAACCCAGTTGCACGCAGTGGGCCTGCGGCACACCGGCCCACTGCGGCACGGCGATGCTGTCCCAGGCGCGCAGACGGCCCTTGATGCGCGAGGCCTCGACCGCATCCAGGCCCATCTGCTCATAATGTTCGGCTTCGATCTCCCCGGCCGTCAGGGTGACAATCCAGGGTTTTTCAGCCTGGCTGTACAGGCCGAAGGCGGCCAATTCGGCATCGTCGGCATGCGGAGCGATCACCATCACCCGTTGTGCGCGGTAATCCGCATGGGTCCAGGCCCACAGGCGGGGTGAGCCGAGCAACCGGCAATGCCGCCCGCGCAGACGCAATTCACCTGCCGCCAACGCCGGCGCCAGACCGCTGAGGTTCAGGTAACGAACACCATTGACCCCTCGTTCGAAAGTCTGACGGTCATCTGCCAGCTCAATGCCAGGATCGAGAAAACGCCCCAGCCAAGTGCTCTTGACCTTGATCGCCAGCACCAGCGTCGCGTCCGCTGCGAGCGTCAACGGCTGATCGAGCAGCAAACGGTCACCGTCAAAGCGCGCCCCCGCAAGCTGCGCATCCGCCGAAAAACGGTACTGGTAATCCTCGTTGGGCGCATAGAACAGGTGGTCGGCAAACCAGGCTTCATGGGCGATCCACGCCACTACCGCCAACAGCAACGGCAACCACCAGGCGACCAGGATGCCGACCAACACCAGCAGCAACACGCCGACCATCAACGCCGTGCGCTTGTTGCGCCGGTGACGCTTGAGTAATTGCTGCTTGCGGGTCATACGCTGAATACCTGCACGGGGTTGCACCAACGGTCCTTGTATTCGCGGTCGGCGCGGCCAAAGGAAAAACGCAGTGGCTTGCCGGCTTCACGCGCCTGCTCCCAGGCGCGCTGGGTGTTGATAAAGCTCAGCACGCTGCCTGGGCTGAAGGCACGGGTCTGGGGGTCAACCCCGCCGTTGACGTACTCCACGCTGATCCATTGCGGCGACTCGACCCGGTACACCAACTGGATGGCGATGGGCGCGTCGTTGAGAAAAATCACCGACCCGATCAACCATTCACGCATCAATTCGATCACCTCGGCCATGCGCTCGGCGCCCGTGGCGGTGAAGCCCCAGCGGCACAGGAACAGGTCGCAGTAGATGGACGCCAACTCCACGCTGGAAAACTCACTGACAGGCCGCACGACGCCGCCCGCCTCTTCCAGCAAACGCAATTCGCGACGCTGGTTGTAGCGAAACTTCTTCGACAGTTCTTCCGGTGTACGCGCCATGGCCAACTGCTCGGCCTGGAGCTTGAGACCACTGAAACGGCCCTCGTTCAGCGCCGACAGGTAGCGCGCACGCTGGCGCAACGGCGCCTGCGCATCGACGGCGGCCGGCAGGATCAACTCGGCATTGCCGAGGTCGAACAGGCCTTTCTTGCCACTTCGCTTGAGCACATCCTTGGACAACGCCAGGTCGCGCCCCCAGGTGGCAATGCACGCCTTGAGTTCACCGGCCTGCTCCCAGGCCAGGTAACGCACCGGAATCTGCGCCAGGCCGGCCAGGCGCTCGATCACCTGCGGATGCGTCGCGACGCTGCCGCCGAAACGTTGCCAGGCCGCGCCGTAGGTAGGCGCATCGACGACGGACCAGCCGCGCTCGCGCCAGCCTTGGAATCGATTGAGCATCAAGCCCTCGCGGTCAGTTCAATGACAGGCGGCAATTGCCAGAACGCAGTGCGCACCGCCTGATCCGAGAATCGTGCATGCAGGCGCTCCAGCATCAGCTCGGCACAGTGGCGTCGCTGTTGCTGATCCATCGCGGCCAGGTGTCCCAGCCCCTGAGCCAGGTGTTCGGCGTCGCCCAACGGAAACAGGATACCCACGCCTTCGACCACTTCACGCGCGCCGCCACAGGCGGTGGCGAGCAAGGGGACGCCGGCGGCCATGGCCTCGAGCAGTACCATGCCGAACGGCTCATGGTCGGAGCTCAAGGCAAACACATCAAACGCGCGGAAATAGCGGCGCGCATCCGGCACCTGGCCAAGGAACAGCACTTTGTCGGCAATCCCCAGCTCGCGGGCTTGTGTCTTCAGGTCCTGCTCCAGGCGCCCGGTGCCGAGGATCGCCAAACGGCTCTCAGCCGGCAACTGCGCCACTGCCAGGGCAAAGCCCTTGAGCAGCGTGGCCTGGTCCTTGTCCGGGTGCAGGCGGCCGACATTGCCAACCACCCATTCATCCGGTGACAACCCTAGGGCGTCGCGTGCCTCTTCCCTGGGAACCTGGAGCGCCTGCAGGGCCTCGATATCGATGCGGTTGTACAAGGTCTGGATACGCGCCTGCGGCCATTTCGGCAGGCAGCGCCGGATGTCGTCACGCACGGCGTCGGAAACCGCCAGCAAGCTCAGGCGCTTGTGGAAAATCGAGGCAAACAGACGACGGCCGCGGCGCTGGTAATCGCCAAAGGCGTGATGCACCCCTATCACCTGCAACCGCGTGGCAAGCAGCGCGATGTAGATCGGTTTGGCGCGGTGTGCGATGCAGAAACTGAAATGGCGCGAGGCGGCGATCTTGCGCATCTCGGCGATGGCGCCCAGCTTGAGGCCACGAATGGCCTGCGAGCTGTACTCCATGAACAACACTTCATCACTGGCGCAACCGGCCGCCACCTCAGGATCGGCGACACCGGTGAGAAACACCGTGGTCACCTTGTAGCCCGAGCCGGCGAACAGGCTGGCGTACTGCCGCGCGCAATCGAGAAACGGACTGTCATAGCCGTGGCAGAACTGCAGGACGTGGCGGTCAGCCGAGCGCGTCATAAGGGTCCACGCCGTCTTTGACGACCAGGATGTCTTCCATGATCAGGTATTGCAGGTCGGAGCCGAAGAACATGTTCAGCGCGTCGGTCGGCGAGCAGATCATCGCTTCGCCACGGCGGTTGAGCGAGGTGTTCAGGGACACGCCGTTGCCGGTGAGCACTTCAAGTTCTTTCATCATGTCGTAGTAGCGCGGGTTGTATTCGCGCTTGAGCACCTGGGCGCGGGAGGTGCCGTCTTCATGCACCACTTCCGGCACGCGGGTCTTCCACTCTTCAGCCACTTCAAAGGTGAAGGTCATGAACGGCGCCGGGTGATCGACCTTGATCATCTGCGGGGCCACGGTGTCGAGCATCGACGGGCAGAAAGGCCTCCAGCGCTCGCGGAACTTGATCTGGTGGTTGATGCGATCAGCCACGCCGGTCGCACTGGGGCAACCGATGATCGAACGACCGCCCAAGGCACGCGGGCCAAACTCCATGCGGCCCTGGAACCAGGCCACCGGGTTGCCGTCGACCATGATTTTGGCGATGCGCTGGGGCATGTTGTCGATCTTGCGCCAGTTCGGCTGGCTTGCGTGCCTGGCGCACGCAGCGATCACGTCTTCGTTGCTGTAGGACGGGCCGAGGTAGACGTGTTCCATCTTCTCGACCGGCACACCACGGGCGTGGGACACATAGGCCGCCGCACCGACCGCGGTACCGGCATCGCCGGACGCCGGCTGCACGAACAGCTCCTTGACGTCGTCACGGGCGATGATTTTCTGGTTCAGCTTCACGTTCAGCGCGCAACCGCCGGCGAAGGCCAGCTTGCCGGTGTCCTTGAGGATGTCGCCCAGGTAGTGGTCGATCATCTGCAGGGCCAGCTTCTCGAACAGCGCCTGCATGCTCGCGGCGTAGTGGATGTAAGGCTCGTCGCGATATCGCCTTCACGCTTGGGACCCAGCCACTCGATCAGTTTGGGCGAGAAGTAGAAACCCTTGCCCTTCTCTTTATAACGGCGCAGGCCGATCACATTGGCGTAGTCGGTGTTGATCACCAACTCGCCGTTCTCGAAGGAGGCCAGGCGCGAGAAATCGTATTTGCTGGCATCGCCATACGGCGCCATGCCCATGACCTTGAACTCACCGTCGAGCATCTCGAAACCGAGGAACTCGGTGATCGCGCCATACAGGCCGCCGAGGGAGTCCGGATCGTAGAATTCCTTGATCTTGTGGATCTTGCCGTTTTCGCCGTAGCCGAAGAACGTGGTGGCGTACTCACCTTTACCGTCGATGCCGAGGATCGCGGTTTTTTCCTGGAAGCCGGAGCAGTGGTAGGCGCTGGAGGCGTGGGCCAGGTGGTGTTCAACCGGTTCGATCTTGATTTTCTTCGGATCGAAGCCCAGTTGCTCCAGGCACCAGACGATCTTGTTGCGATAGCGTTTGTAGCGACGGTTGCCCATCAGGATCGCGTCGAGGGCACGGTCCGGTGCGTACCAGTACCGCTTGGCGTAGTGCCAGCGCGCCTCGCCGAACAGGCTGATCGGCGCGAAAGGGATCGCCACCACGTCAACGTCGGAAGGCTTGATGCCGGCCTGTTCCAGGCAGAACTTCGCCGATTCGTAGGGCATGCGGTTCTTTGCATGTTTGTCGCGTACGAAGCGCTCTTCTTCGGCGGCCGCGATCAGCTTGCCGTCGATATACAAGGCTGCGGAAGGATCATGGCTAAGGGCGCCGGACAGGCCAAGAATCGTCAATGCCACAGGGGTCTAGCCTCTTTTAGTCTGCATGCAGGCGGGTTGCGCCTGAAAAAAGTGTGCTTCCCGCCTGGGCAGGAAACAGCTAAAGGGCGGGATTATAACTTAAAAGCAGGGGGGAGCTGTTAGTGGCAAGAGGGGTTGGCCTCGCTAGCGGTAGATTCTGATATTGCCGCTCTCGACCTGCCGATAGATCGTGTAGGGCAGCACGATTGTGTCCAGCGTGCCTGATACAGCCATATCGGCCAATGCCAGCGGTATGAGCACACCCGTGGGATCGGGTGCGGCGTGTAGCAGGCAAAAATCGAACGCTACGCCGCCGTAGACACGCGGGATGGCCTCACAGTAGGTTTTTTGCTTGCGTAATTCACGGGTAGCGGCAATGTCTTCGCGAAACACCGTATTGAGTGTGCCGCAGCCACTCACGGCCAGCGAAATAGCGCCCAGTACCGCAAGTTTTTTTATTTTCATGGCGAGCCTCCAGAAATGGTTCGCCACGCTACCTCGGCGCGCTCATCGGTTCAGCCTGGAGGCATAGACACGACGCGTAGGAAGAGTCCGAAATGGTAAACATCGCCTCATACGTGATGGCGACGACTTCTGCTATCAGGCTCAACGGAGCTGTCGAGCCCCGGCGAGCTGCGAAGGGGCCGGCACTGCTGGCATTTTCTGCGCCTGACACTCCGCTTTCGCAGCCTCGCTAAAGCCCGACAGCTCCCACAGGGGATCGGCTGTTCTGCT
>JAFHKH010000174.1 GCA_016937595.1 Pseudomonas cedrina subsp. fulgida
CGGGCTTGCTCGCGAATGAAGTCGACTCGGTCCAATGCCTTACATAGGCTTGGCCACCATCAAATAGAAAATCACCATGAACGCCAGGAACGCCGGCCACCCCAGGCCAAACCACCAGCGCATATAAGTCGCCGCATTGAGCGGCATCGCCGTGCCTTCCCTCAGCGCCTGCTCCGCCATTTTGTGCACACTAATCTGCAACCACACCACCGGCAGCCAGCAGATCCCCGCCAGCACGTACAACCCGAACGTCCACTGCAGCCAACTCTGTTGCAACGACCACCCCGCCAGGTGCATCAAGCCGATACCGCTCAACGGCTGGAACACTGCCGTGGTCGCGGTAAACGCCCAGTCGGCGAACACCAGGTGCTTGAAGGTCACGGCGATGACTTCCACCTTGCCGGTGCGCCAGGCGCGCAGCGCGTAGTAAGCCGAACCGGCGCCAAGGCCGAACAAGACAGTGGATGACAGGATATGCAGGGTTTTCAACAGCAGGTAAGCGCTCATCGGCGGGGCTCAGTCCAAAATAGCCATAAAGTGGCCACCATCAACACCAGGTTTTTGGCGACGGCGGCGTAGGGGTCGAACCAGTACTGGGGCAAAATCAAGCTGATGCATAGGGTGTAACCGGTCATCAGCAGCAGTTGCAACATCAGGGTTGCGCGCCGCCAGCGGCGGACCAGCAGCCCCACGCCCAGGAGACCATCGCACAGCGCCCCGGCGATCACGGCCAGCGTCGCCCAGGCACCGTGCACGCCGGCTTGCGCCATGATGCGCAAGCCCCAATCATATCCCGGCCCCAGGCACACGGCCGCGGTGCCCACGTGGTCACGGGCCAGCACCGCCAGCAGCAAGGGGCGGATCGTGAGCTGGCTGCTCACGGCCGCTGTCGGCCAGCCCTGCAACCGCGTGAAAAACGGCGCCGCCCAATAGCCGCAGACCGACGCCAGCACCTCGGGGTCGGCCACGTTGTCCTGTTGCGCCAGGCGGATGCTTTGTCTGTTAAGCGCGCGCCAACCCAGGCGATCACCCATCCATCCGCTCAACTTCAGCAACGGGGCTTGCCTGTATCGGCCCGGCCCCCAGCCTTGAGCGGCGCGCAAATGATCGATGACCTGGCTCAGCCGCATCGGCTCAGGCCCCACCACGGGCAACACCATCGATTCGACCGGCCACTGACGCAGCAGCGCCAGCACGGCACCGACCAGGTCATCGATATGCACCGGTTGCAGATGGGCCTTGAGGTCCAGCAGCGGGATCAGCGGCCAGGGCGAAAGCGCGGCGAGCCAGGCACTGCTCGCGCCGCCCTCGCCCACCACTAATGAGGGGCGCAGTACCACTGAGTGGATGTTCAGTGCGAGCAGGTAGTCGTCGGCGGCGCCTTTACTGGCAAGAAAAGGCACGTCGCCTGCGTTGAGGCGCCCAAGGCCGATATCTGCAGGACTCGCACGCTGCGCCGCGCCGCCAGATCAAACAACGCGCGAGTGCCCCGATCCTGCACGCGGCTCAACTCGGCCGCATCCACGCTCAGCAGACCGGCGGCATTGATCAGTACATCAATGGATTCCGGAAAGTTGAAACCTTCGGGGTCGGTCGCCAGCAGGCCCAGATCCAGCGAGCGCCATTCAACCCCAGGCCAATGCTGGCCTCGAGGCTCGCGACAGGTTGCAATCACGCGGTGCCCCGCTTGCTGCAAGGCCCGCAGCAGGTGGCCTCCGACAAACCCGGTGGCGCCGACCAGAAGAAGGTTCATGAAGCTCCTTTAGACCGGTTTGGCGCCCATCAACCCGGCAATCGCCACAAACCCGAGCAGGCTGACCACCGCCAGCACGAGCGTGAAGTTCAGGCTGCCGCCCTCGCCCCTGCGCAGGCGATTGAGCCGCGCCACCAGCCAGAACCACGCCAGCGCCGCGACGGTGTAGAGAAGGCTGGAACCCAGGATCCAGGTCTGCCCCAGCGGCCAGCCAATCAGGTGCACCAGCCACCAGCCGGTAAACGGCATGCTGAGCATGCAAACGCCCATCAGCAACCATACGAACGCCCACGGCCGTTGCACGGTTACCGCAGGGCCGGCGCTGCGTTTGCGCCAGGCCAGCAGCGCCAGGCCTAGGCCGCTGAGCAGCAGCAACACCGTGGCCGCGACGTGGACAACTTTCAGGGTGGTCAGGGTTTCCATGTGTCGTCTTCCTTAAAGGCCGTCCCCATCAGCGTAGTCGCTCAACCGAGGAACAGTTTATAGGCCGGGTTATCGCTTTCATCCCAGTACGGGTAGCCAATCGCTTCCAGCGCGGCCGGTACCAGGTGACGCTCGTCCGCCGGCACTTGCAGGCCGCGACCACACGGCCATCGGCTGCGCCGTGGTTGCGATAGTGGAACATCGAGATGTTCCAGCGCCCGCCCAATTTGTTAAGAAAGTTGAACAAGGCGCCCGGACGTTCCGGGAATTCGAAGCGAAACACCACTTCATCGCTGACCTTGGCCGCGTGCCCGCCGACCATATGACGGATGTGCAACTTGGCCAGTTCATTTTCAGTCAGGTCCAGCACCGGGAACCCCTGGTGGGTGAGGCTGGCGATCAACGCGCTGCGCGGGTCGTTTTCCGGGTGCGTCTGTACGCCGACGAATATGTGCGCCTCGCTGCCGGTGTGGTAGCGGTAGTTGAATTCGGTGATCTGGCGCTTGCCCACGGCCTCGCAGAAGGCCTTGAAGCTGCCGGGTTTCTCGGGGATGGTCACGGCGATGATGGCTTCGCGACCTTCACCCAACTCGGCGCGCTCGGCCACATGGCGCAGGCGGTCGAAGTTGACGTTGGCACCGGAATCGATGGCCACCAGCGCTTGCCCGGTAATGCCACGGGTCTCGACGTACTTCTTGATCCCGGCCACGCCCAATGCCCCTGCCGGCTCGGTGATGGAACGGGTATCGTCGTAGATGTCCTTGATCGCCGCACAGATTTCGTCAGTGCTCACAGTGATCACTTCATCGACATAGTCTTTGCAGATGTCAAAGGTGTATTGGCCGATCTGCGCCACCGCCACGCCGTCCGCAAACAGGCCCACGGTCGGCAGCACCACGCGCTCGCCCGCCGCCATGGCGAGCTGCAGGCAATTGGAGTCGTCCGGCTCGACGCCGATGATCTTGATCTCCGGGCGCAGGTATTTCACATACGCCGCGATACCGGCGATCAACCCGCCGCCGCCCACCGGCACGAAGATCGCATCCAGCGGCCCTGGGTGCTGGCGCAGGATTTCCATCGCCACGGTGCCCTGCCCGGCAATGGTGTGCGGATCATCGTAGGGGTGAATGTAGACGTAGCCTTTTTCGTCGACCAGCTTCAGCGAATAGGCCAAGGCTTCCGGGAAGGAATCGCCATGCAGCACCACTTTGCCGCCACGGGAGCGCACGCCTTCGACCTTGATCTCCGGCGTGGTCTTGGGCATCACGATGGTGGCCTTGACCCCCAGTACCTTGGCCGCCAGGGCCAGGCCCTGGGCATGGTTGCCCGCCGAGGCCGTGACCACGCCGCGCGCACGCTCTTCGCCGGTCAGTTGGGTCAGCTTGTTGTAGGCGCCGCGAATCTTGAACGAGAACACCGGCTGCAAGTCTTCCCGCTTGAGCCAGACCTTGTTGCCCAGCCGCTCGGAAAGCTGGCGGGCGTTCTGCAACGGGGTTTCTACGGCAACGTCGTAAACGCGCGAGGTAAGGATCTTTTTGACGTAGTGTTCAAGCATCGGCGCAATTCACTTGGGCGGGTTGGACAGGACCAAGGAGTCTAACCCAGCGTTTGGCCGGGCGACCACACGAATGCAGAGGTTTTGTTGGGTTATACTCGCCGCCCTCGATAACTCCCCCGCCCGTTCCGGAGCCCGCATGACCCAGGATCAACTCAAACAGGCAGTGGCCCAGGCCGCTGTCGATTTAATCCTTCCCAAACTCGACGACAAGAGCATCGTCGGTGTCGGCACCGGCTCCACCGCCAACTGCTTCATCGATGCGCTGGCCAAGCACAAAGGCGCGTTCGACGGCGCCGTGGCCAGCTCCGAAGCCACCGCCGCGCGCCTCAAGGGCCATGGCATTCCGGTATACGAGCTCAACACCGTGAGCGACCTTGAGTTCTACGTCGACGGCGCCGATGAAAGCGACGAACACCTGAACCTGATCAAGGGCGGCGGCGCGGCCCTGACCCGCGAGAAGATCGTCGCGGCCGTGGCCAAGACCTTTATCTGCATCGCCGACGCCAGCAAGCTGGTGCCGGTACTCGGCGCGTTCCCGCTGCCGGTGGAAGTGATCCCGATGGCGCGCAGCCACGTGGCCCGCGAGCTGGTCAAACTGGGCGGCGACCCGGTGTATCGCGAAGGCGTGTTGACCGACAACGGCAACATTATCCTTGACGTGTTCAACATGCAGATCACCGATCCGGTGGCGCTTGAGACGCAGATCAATGCGATCGTCGGCGTGGTCACCAATGGTTTGTTCGCGGCGCGTCCGGCGGATGTGTTGCTGCTGGGCACCTCTGAAGGCGTCAAAACCCTCAAGGCCTGATGCAAAACCCAATGTGGGAGCGGGCTTGCTCGCGAATGCGGTGGATCAG
>JAFHKH010000175.1 GCA_016937595.1 Pseudomonas cedrina subsp. fulgida
GGTGTGTCAGTCACAGATGTTTTAACTGATCCACCGCATTCGCGAGCAAGCCCGCTCCCACATTTTTGATCTCCATTCAGGCTTGGCGGTCGAGTTTTTTCAGGAATACCGTCATCTCTTTTTCGGCCTGTTTGTCGCCATGGGCCTGGGCCGCTTCGATGCCCTGCTCCCACGCCTGCCGCGCTGCGGCCTGATCACCCAGCCCTATCTGCGCCTTGCCCAACAGCTTCCACGCCGCCGAATATTTCGGATCGAACTCGACGCATTTCTGTAAATGCTCCGCCGCCCTGGCGTTGTCTTTCAAGTCCAGATAGCCCTTGCCCAAACCAAAGCGCAGCAGTGCGTTATCCACACCCTTGGCGAGCATTTTTTCCAGGGATTCGAGCATCTCGGTCACTCCGTTCGATCAGAAAAAGCTCAAGCCCACGTGGAACAATTTCTCCACATCGCGGATATGTTTTTTATCCACCAGGAACAGGATCACATGGTCACCCGTGGCGATTACCGTATCGTCGTGGGCAATGATCACCTCTTCATCGCGAATGATCGCGCCAATGGTGGTGCCCGGCGGCAAGCCGATGTCGCGGATGGCCTTGCCGATCACCTTGCTCGACTTCGAGTCACCGTGGGCAATCGCCTCGATGGCCTCCGCCGCGCCCCGGCGCAGGGAGTGCACGCTGACGATATCGCCACGGCGCACGTGGGCGAGCAAGGTGCCGATGGTGGCCAGTTGCGGGCTGATGGCGATATCGATATCGCCGCCCTGGATCAGGTCGACATAAGCCGGGTTGTTGATGATGGTCATCACCTTCTTCGCCCCCAGCCGTTTGGCGAGCAGGGAAGCCATGATGTTGGCTTCGTCATCGTTGGTCAGGGCCAGGAAGATATCGGCGTCGGCGATGTTTTCTTCCATCAGCAGGTCGCGGTCCGAAGCGCTGCCTTGCAGTACGACGGTGCTGTCCAGGGTGTCGGACAAATGCCGACAGCGTATCGGACTCATCTCGATGATCTTCACCTGGTAGCGGCTTTCGATGGCTTCGGCCAAGCGCTCGCCGATCTGTCCGCCGCCCGCGATGACGATGCGCTTGTAGGTTTCATCCAGGCGGCGCATTTCGCTCATGACCGCACGAATATTCGCCTTGGCGGCGATGAAAAATACTTCGTCGTCGGCCTCGATCACGGTATCGCCCTGCGGCAGGATCGGGCGGTCGCGCCGGAAAATGGCCGCGACGCGGGTTTCCACATTCGGCATGTGCTCGCGCAATTGGCGCAGTTGCTGGCCGACCAGCGGGCCGCCGTAATAGGCCTTCACCGCGACCAGTTGCGCCTTGCCGCCGGCAAAGTCGATGACCTGCAAGGCGCCTGGGATCTCGATCAGGCGCTTGATGTAGTGGGTCACCACTTGTTCCGGGCTGATCAGTACGTCCACCGGAATCGCGTCGTTGTCGAACAGCCCGGCGCGGGTCAGGTAGGCCGCTTCGCGCACCCGGGCAATTTTGGTCGGGGTGTGGAACAGGGTGTGGGCGACCTGGCAGGCGACCATGTTGGTTTCGTCGCTGTTGGTCACGGCCACCAGCATGTCGGCATCGTCGGCACCGGCCTGGCGCAGTACCGTCGGGAACGAGGCGCGGCCTTGTACAGTGCGGATATCGAGGCGGTCGCCGAGGTTACGCAGGCGTTCGGCATCGGTATCCACCACCGTGATGTCGTTGGCTTCGCTGGCCAGATGTTCAGCCAGCGTGCCACCGACCTGCCCTGCTCCAAGGATGATGATTTTCATCCGGTCACTCCCTTAAAACCATTCAGCCGCGCGCGGCGGCGATCTTGATCAGTTTGGCGTAGTAGAAGCCATCGTGTCCGCCTTCTTGTGCGAGCAACTGGCGGCCGTGGGGCTGCTTGAGGCCGGCGCTTGTGGCGAGGTCCAGCTCCCGTGCGCCGCTGGTGCGGGCAAGGAAGGCCTGGATCACCTCGGTGTTTTCCGTCGGCAAGGTGGAGCACGTGGCGTAGAGCAGGATGCCGCCGACTTCCAGGGTTGGCCATAGGGCGTCAAGCAGCTCGCCTTGCAGCACGGCCAGGGCGGCGATGTCGTCGGGTTGGCGGGTGAGCTTGATGTCCGGGTGCCGACGGATCACGCCGGTGGCCGAGCATGGCGCGTCGAGCAGGATGCGTTGGAACGGTTTGCCGTCCCACCACGTGGCGGTGTCGCGACCGTCGGCGGCGATCAGCTCGGCGCTCAGGCCCAGGCGTGCGAGGTTTTCGCGCACGCGCACCAGGCGCTTGGCTTCCAGGTCGACCGCGACTACAGCGGCCAGGTCTTTTTCGGCTTCCAGGATGTGGCATGTCTTGCCGCCAGGCGCACAGCAGGCGTCGAGGACGCGTTGGCCGGGCGCCAGGTCGAGCAAGTCGGCCGCCAGTTGCGCGGCTTCGTCCTGCACGCTGATCCAGCCTTCGGCAAAACCCGGCAGGCTGCGCACATCGCTGGCGGCTTCCAACACGATGCCGTCGCGGCTGTACATGCAAGGCGTGGCGCTGATGCCGGCAGCGGTGAGCAGTTGCAGGTAGGCGTCACGGCTGTGATAACGGCGGTTGACCCGCAGGATCATTGGCGGGTGTGCATTGTTGGCCGCGCAGATGGCTTCCCAGTGCTCAGGCCAGAACGCCTTCAAGGATTTTTGCAGCCAGCGTGGGTGGGCGGTGCGCACCACCGGGTCATGTTCCAGCTCGGCCAGCAGCGCTTCGCTTTCGCGCTGGGCGCGGCGCAGCACGGCGTTGAGCAGCGCTTTGGCCCAAGGCTTTTTCAGCTTGTCGGCGCAACCGACCGTCTCGCCGATAGCGGCGTGAGCGGGCACGCGGGTATAGAGCAGTTGATAAAGGCCCACCATCAGCAGCGCTTCGACATCGGCGTCGGCCGCCTTGAACGGCTTCTGCAGCAATTTCGCCGCCAGTGCCGACAAGCGTGGCTGCCAGCGGGCAGTGCCAAAGGCCAGGTCCTGGGTGAAGCCACGGTCGCGGTCTTCAACCTTATCCAGTTGCGTGGGCAGTGAGCTGTTCAGCGAAGCCTTGCCGTTGAGTACGGCGGCGAGCGCCTTGGCGGCGGCCAGACGTGGATTCATTGGGCTACCATCCCAAGAACGGTGCCCAGGGCAAATTTCTCACGACGACTGTTGAACAAATCGCTGAAGTTAAGCGCCTTGCCACCGGGCAATTGCAGACGGGTCAGGCACAGCGCCTGTTCGCCACAGGCCACCAACAGACCGTCCTTGCTGGCGCCGATGATTTCACCGGGAGCGCCTTGGCCTTCGGCCAGGCTTGCGGCCAGCACTTTCAAGGCCTCGCCTTCGAGGGAGCTGTGGCAGATTGGCCACGGGTTGAAGGCGCGGACCAGGCGTTCCAGCTCCATGGCCGGGCGGCGCCAGTCGATACGCGCTTCGTCCTTGTTGAGCTTGTGGGCGTAGGTGGCCAGGTTGTCGTCCTGCACTTCGCCTTCCAGGGTGCCGGCCGCGAGCCCGGCGATGGCCTGGAGCACGGCGGGCGGGCCCAGTTCGGCAAGGCGGTCGTGCAGGCTGCCGCCAGTGTCCGTGGCGCTGATCGGGGTGGTGACTTTGAGCAGCATCGGGCCGGTATCCAGGCCTGCTTCCATGCGCATCACCGTCACGCCGCTTTCGCTGTCGCCCGCTTCCACGGCGCGCTGGATCGGTGCCGCACCGCGCCAGCGTGGCAGCAGCGAAGCATGGCTGTTGATGCAACCCAGGCGCGGGATATCCAGCACGACTTGCGGCAGGATCAAGCCGTAGGCCACCACCACCAGCAGGTCGGGCTTGAGCGCGGCCAGTTCAGCCTGGGCCTCGGTGTTGCGCAAGGTCGGCGGCTGCAGCACGGGAATGTCGTGTTCCAGCGCCAGTTGCTTGACCGGGCTGGGCATCAGTTTTTGCCCGCGACCGGCCGGGCGGTCCGGCTGGGTGTACACCGCGACGATGGCATAAGGGCTGGCAAGCAAGGCCTTCAGATGTTCGGCGGCAAATTCAGGCGTGCCGGCAAAAACAATGCGCAGTGGCTCGGTCATGGGAAGTCTCGGTTAAAAACAGTCACAAAAGAAAAAGGCTTGCCGCAGCAAGCCTTTGGAAGAAGGGCATCAAGCTTGCTGGCGATGCTTTTTTTCCAGCTTCTTCTTGATCCGGTCGCGCTTGAGCGTGGACAGGTAATCGACAAACAGCTTGCCGTTGAGGTGGTCGCATTCATGCTGGATGCACACCGCCAGCAGGCCCTCGGCAATCTGCTCGAACGGCTTGCCGTCGCGGTCCAGGGCCTTGATCTTCACGCGCAGCGGGCGTTCGACGTTCTCGTAGAACTCCGGCACGGAGAGGCAGCCTTCCTGGTATTCGCCCATCTCGTCGGTCAGGGGTTCGAACTCAGGATTGATGAACACCCGCGGTTCGCTGCGATCTTCCGACAGGTCCATGACCACGATGCGCTGATGCACGTTGACCTGGGTCGCGGCGAGGCCGATGCCGGGGGCTTCATACATTGTTTCAAACATGTCATCGACCAACTGACGAACCTTGTCGTCCACTACGGCCACCGGCTTGGCGATCGTGCGCAGGCGCGAGTCGGGAAATTCGAGGATGTTCAAAATAGCCATAAGCGTAATTGCTGCACATGTGAGGTAGAGGCAAATCGGCGTTGGGATGGACCCACACGACCGGTGTGAAACCCTTGAGGGCCGCGAAGGCCGAGGCATTTCACGCGAACGCACATAATAAAGGAGATTCACCCCATGAGGAAATCGCTACTCGTCTTGCTGTTGTGGGCCCCCTTCGCCATGGCCCTGCTGCCCCAACCCGTCCAGCGCCTGGATCAACCGACGCAACAGGCTATCCAGCGCTTTTTACTGCATAACCGCATTCTCGATTCCCCCCTGGACCTGGACAACGCGCCGTATATCGTCGCCGCTGATGGCGGGCGAGTACTCGGCGCCCAAGGCGAGCGGGTGTATGCCAGGGGCGATCTGGACCCTTCCCAACCCAATTATGGAATATTCCGACGAGGCAAGGCTTACACCGACCCTCAAACCCAAGAGCTGCTGGGCATCAACGCCGACGACATCGGGACGGCGCGCTTTATCACCGCCGGCGACCTGACGACCCTGGCCGTACAGCGGGTGACCCAGGAGGTGCGTCCCGGTGACCGTCTTTTACGCGTGCAGTCTCCCGTCGACTCGGCAAGCCTCGTGGCCCCGCCAACGGCGCCGTTCGTTGAAGGGCACATCATCGATGTCCCGAGAGGCGTGACTCAGATCGGCGTGTTTGATGCCGTGACCCTGAACAAAGGCCGCCGCGACGGACTGGTTGAGGGGCACCTGCTCAGCGTGATCAAGGCCGGCGCCACGGTGCGCGATGGTCTAACCGGCGCAGCCACCCCACTGCCCGACATACGCGCCGGCACCCTGCTGGTGTTTCGAACCTACGAAAAGCTCAGTTACGGACTGATCCTGAAGGCCTCACGCCCCCTGGCCGTGGCCGACCGTTTCGAGACGGCCCGTCAGCCAGAATAAATAGCCTGCTAAATAAGTTACCAACAGAGTTATCCACAGCTTGTCACGGTCAAGGAAGATCAAATGTCTCAGATGAACAGTCAGGAAATATCCCCCTCAGAACTCGAAGCCCGGCTGCGCTTGCACCGGCTGCCAGAGTTGGGTCCGAAGCGTTTTCGCTTATTAATCGAAGCATTCGGCTCGGCGTCCAAAGCCATCAGCGCACCCGCCAGCGCGTGGCGTTCGCTAGGGTTGCCAGCCACCAGCGCCGATGCGCGGCGCAGTCATGAAGTACGCGATGGTGCCAGTGCGGCATTAGCCTGGCTGGCGCGCCCGGCCCAGCAATTGCTGATGTGGGACCAGCCGGAGTACCCGGCCTTGCTTGCTCATATTGATGATGCGCCACCGTTGTTATTCGTCGCCGGCGACCCTTCTATCCTGGAAAAACCGCAGTTGGCGATGGTCGGCAGCCGCCGTGCATCGCGGCCCGGCATGGACACGGCGGCAGCGTTTTCCCGCAGTCTGGCGAGCGCCGGTTTTGTCATCACCAGTGGCCTGGCGTTAGGCATCGACGGAGCGGCCCATCAAGCGGCATTGGATGTGGGTGGTCAGACAATCGGCGTACTCGGCACTGGGCTCGAAAATTTTTATCCACAACGCCACAGACGGCTGGCGGAAGCAATGATCGACCAGGGCAGCGCCGTGGTTTCCGAGTTTCCGCTGGACGCGCCGCCCCAGGCCGGCAACTTCCCCAGGCGCAATCGAATCATCAGTGGTTTGTCCCTTGGCGTGCTGGTGGTGGAAGCCGGCATGGCCAGCGGTTCGCTGATCACCGCCAAACTGGCGGCCGAGCAAGGGCGTGAGGTATACGCCATCCCCGGCTCCATCCATCATCCCGGCGCCAAGGGCTGTCACCAGCTGATCCGCGACGGCGCGGTCTTGGTGGAGACCATCGAGCACATCCTGGAAGGCTTGCGCGGCTGGCAGGCGCTGTCTCGTCCAGCGCCGATGCCTGTTACCCACCCGTTGGTGGCGCTGCTGCACGCAGCGCCCCATACCAGTGAAGCCCTGGCGATTGCCAGCGGGCGCCCGTTGTCCCAAGTGCTCGCGACGCTCACCGAGCTTGAACTGGAAGGTCAGGTCATCTGCGAAAGTGGGCGCTGGCTTGCGCGCTGCTAGGTTTTGTAAGCAAGATCGGTAAACTGCGCGCAGCTTTAGTCTGGAGAATCAACCATGGTCAACCGGTGGCGTGTACTGGAAACCGCACGAGAAATTCGCGCAGGCGCGGTGATTGCCTATCCAACCGAGGCGGTTTGGGGCTTGGGCTGCGACCCATGGAACGAAGCGGCGGTGGACCGTCTGCTTGCCATCAAGAACCGTTCGGTGGACAAGGGTCTGATCCTGGTGGCGGACAACATCCGACAGTTCGACTTTCTGTTCGAAGACTTCCCGCAGGATTGGATCGACCGCATGGCCAGCACCTGGCCAGGGCCAAATACCTGGCTGGTGCCTCATCAGGACCTATTGCCGGAATGGGTGACAGGCATGCACGACACCGTGGCGCTGCGGGTGACGGACCATCCGCTGGTGCGCGACTTGTGCTCGCTGGTGGGGCCGTTGATCTCGACATCGGCCAACCCACAGGGACGCCCGGCCGCGCGCACGCGGATTCGCGTGGAGCAGTATTTCCGTGGCCAGGTGGATCGGGTGTTGGGTGGCGCCCTGGGTGGGCGCAAGAACCCGAGCCTGATTCGGGATCTGGTGACGGGTGAGGTGGTGCGGCCTTCCTGAGACCGCGGCGCGGCCTTCGCGGGCAAGCTCCCACATTTGACCGCGTTGTCATGAAGGGCCTCGGTCAACTGTGGGAGCCGGGCTTG
>JAFHKH010000176.1 GCA_016937595.1 Pseudomonas cedrina subsp. fulgida
ATTGCCGAACAGACCAACCTGCTGGCGCTCAACGCTGCCATCGAGGCCGCACGCGCCGGTGACCAGGGCCGTGGCTTCGCGGTGGTCGCCGACGAAGTCCGCGCCTTGGCCCGACGCACCGCCGACTCCACCGGCGAAATCGACAGCCTGCTCGGCAACCTCGCCCGTCGCACCCAGGAAGTCACACAGCAAATGCAAGGCAGCCTGCTGGTGTCTCACACCAGCGTAGAACGCATTTACCAAGCTCGCGACAGCTTCGACAAGATCCGTGGCTCGGTAGACTCGATCCGTAACCAGAACACCCAGATCGCCACCGCCGCTGAAGAGCAGCACCTGGTGGCCGAAGAAATAAACCGGCACATCGCGCAGATCCATGCCGATGCGCAATTAGTCGAGGGTTTTGCCGTCTCGGCGAAGACCGGAGCGAGTCGGTTGACCGATATCTCCGGTCAGCTCAAGAGGTTGGTGGGCCGGTTCAAGTTCTGATTCCTACTTCCCCGCTGGCGCCACAAACGCGAGGCGCCTTCACGCGGATAATCAACTTAAATGACTGCGTAAATCGATTGCCGCTCTGCGATCACTTTCGAGCAGTCCACGAAATGGCATGTATTGGTCTAATTCGGCGTCAGAGTCACCGCGACCAGCGATCGAACTGCTGTCTCAGCCAGCCCCCCCCCCTGCGCGACGGTGTCAGAGCCGCACACCAACACATCAGTGCTGACGCCCCGATCAAGCAGACCCGCCAGCCCTTACCTAAATCGATATACCAAACAGTCAAGCCAGGTATTCGTCCTTTGCGGTATAGCGGGTCCTTGAGGTCAAACACTTCGACATAAGACAGTTCAGCCATCAGAACCGCTTCTGGCATTCGGCCTTCTATCGCTCCATAGTCAGGTTCGTAATGGCTGATGGATAAATATGGTGGGCCAACCTATGATTGCCGAAGTCTAGCTAGCCGTAAGCGTATGGCCAATACAGATTGTGGGATCAACGGTCTGATCCGCAGATGTTAGAATCAGTGGCAAGCCTGACCTGACGCGGGTTCGCACTGGACGTTGTGGAACGTCAATCTTGGATAACCAGACGGGCCGGAAGGTGCAGTAATGTTTCTAAGTCTTGAAGTTCGCAGCTATGAGAGGGAAGACCGTCACCACCACCACCACGAGCATGCTCAATTGGTACTGCCGATTCGTGGCGAAATGAAAATTGACGTAAACGGTTGCGGCGGCTGCATCGATCAGTCATTGGCAGCGCTTGTGACACCTGGCTCGATCCATTCGCAGCAGACTAACCTCGATAGCCGTTTTTTAGTTTTGGACTGTGCGCCGACGACTTTTGAAACGCTCCAGATCGAGCATCTTGCTCAGAAAATATATGTGCCCATTTCCCCCGCAACTCGTCGGCTTATAGAGTTCGCTGAGCTAATCGGCAACGCGCAATTGTCCATCGCGGCCTCCCAATTGGGGCCTCTGCTTTTGTCGTCCCTAAATCCGGGAATCTCCCGCTTTCCAGACCCCATGAAGCAGTTGATCGCTCGTGTTCAGGCGGATCCTGGAGCGAACTGGAGCAATGAAAGCATGGCTCAAGTAGCAAAAATGAGCATGAGTCAGATGCACCAACGTTTCCGGCTAATGTTCGAGATGAGTCCGCAAGTTTGGTTGACTGATTTACGCCTGCAAGAAGCTCAACGATGGTTGCGTGGAACCTCATTGACCATCTCCGAGATTGCCTTGCGTGCCGGCTTTAGCGACCAGGCATCGCTGACCCGTGCCATGCAGCGCGTGAGGGCCACGACCCCGGCGGTTTATCGTAAAACGCAAAAACAGTCTGGGTAAAAAATCCCGTAATTACCGACAATACTCCCCGAATCAGTTGCTCCAGACTTTACCCATAACGCTTTGGAGCGCGGATGAAATGTTTGCTGATCGATTACTGCTAAAGGGCATTGTCTACGGAGTTTGCGCGGGCCTGTGTTGGGGAGTGATCTTCCTCGGCCCCCAGCTCACCCCGGGGCTGAGCGGCCTGCAATTCGCCGTTCTGAGATTTCTCTGCTACGGCGCGATTTCGGTGGCCTTGCTTATGCCCCGCTGGAGGCGCGTTTGCGCCAATCTCACTATCGCCGACTGGAAGTCACTCTTCTGGCTTAGCCTGATTGGGAACCTCATTTACTACACGCTAGTAGGCACCGGTGTGCAGTTAGTTGGCATTGCCACAACGTCTCTGATCGTCGGACTCATTCCGGTGTTCATCACGCTGGCAGGTCGTCATGACGTCAATGCTATTTCTTTGCGCAAGCTCACTCCCTCGCTGTTCTGCGCTGTGGGCGGGGTCGTACTCATCAGCTGGCACGCACTGATCAACGGCGACAAGCCAGACATACTGACAAACGTCGCCGGAATTCTATGCGCAGCGGGCGCGTTAGTGACATGGAGTTGGTTCGCAGTGAGCAATGCTCGGCGGCTGGCTCAAGTAGCCAGCGTTTCCGCTCATGACTGGGCACTGCTGACAGGGGTCATGGCTGGCGCTCAGTCACTGCTTTTGGCGGTACCTGTCCTGGGCTGGCAGGTCGGAACGCATGGCAACTCCGAATGGCTACACTTTGTCATGGTAGCCGGTGGCGTAGCGTTTTTATCTTCGGTTGTGGGTAATGCCTGCTGGAATCAGGCGAGCCGACTTCTACCACTGGCACTAAGCGGACAAGTGCTCGTGATTGAGACGTTAGCGGCGCTGGTTTTTGGATTTCTATGGGAGCATCGGCTGCCCGACTCATATGAAATTGCGGCGATTGCACTTCTGGTCACCGGTGTCGTGTGGTGTCTGAATTGTCATCGCACTCCCCGTCACTCTCCGGCTACTTAACTCGTACAGAGACGCTACAGCAACAAGAATACTGAATACCCCTAGCACCACGTCTCGCAGCGCATCAGCCAGCGGCTGCAACTGAACCCCAGTCTTACCGACCCATTGGGTCAAGGTTGAGCGTGGGATCGCCAGGCCAACTTGCCACGCGTTTACCCATGACCATCAGATTTACGGCCTATTACAACAATCTGAAGGGGCAGGCGGTCGGATTCTGTAAAACCCGTTTTTGCTGAAGACTCATATTCCCAGTTGCTTACTTATTTCATGCTTTTCTCTGGTCAAGCTATGCCGCCAAAGATGCACAGAAATTTTCCCAAGCCGAACGCGGCGATCAAACCCATGGGCTATCGCGTTTATGGGCACGTACCTTGTCTAAAGAGTCAGGGTCGAAAACGGGTGACTTTAGTCACCGCCAGAGATCAAAATGTCGTAGCAAACACTAACTGGGTGTAGACGTTTCTATCGTTGTTACCCAACTGCGTCCCCCCCTGCTCTGCGCTCTTGTCTGGCTGGTAGATGCCTAACAAAGGCAAAACGGTCAAGTGCTGATTAACGCGCCATTCGGCATACAAGTCGATTTCATGACCATCGCTGTTACGCACGTTACGATCAATGGTGTCGTAATTAAAGTACATGGCCCCGAGGGTCAGGCTTTCCAAAGGAGAGACCTTGAACGTGACGTTCTGGATACGAGCATTATTATTGAAGGGGCCGGCATAGTTACTTGCCACTTCACCCTGAAACCATGTTCCGTAGCCACGACCCGTTCCATAAAACAAGGTGTCATAACCCTCTGAAAAGCGGCTGTAGCGATAGCTGGCGCTCGGCTTCCACATAGCATCAGCAAAGGTCCACCCTGCTTCCAGATACCAAGCGTCCTCATTCGCCGCATTCGGTTTATTTTGCCTGGCGTATTCACCCGACAAAAACAGGTTTTCCACGCCCGCATTACCCACTGCGCGCACGCTGTAGGTCTTCATGCCGTCACGCTCAAGCTGCAGGGGCGAAGCGTACTGTTCAGCAATTTTCGTGGTGTTGATGTACGTCAGGCCAACCGTACCCGCCGCAGCCACGTGTTCCAGCGTACCGACGTACATCTCGGTATTGGCCTGAGAGGGGTTATCGGATTTAAGCCACATCAGATCGCCACGCCAGCCCTCTTTACCGCCAATGCGCAACACGGCTGTCTTATCGAACGCTTTGCGAGCAGCCACGTAGAAAGCACCTCCGCGATTGTACTGTCCGTCGCCGAGGCCGCGACCCGCACTGAAGGCGTCGCCCTGAATAAGGAAGCCGTCGCCCACTGCAATATTCTGTCGACCGAATGAAAAGTCGATGCCGTCTTTGCCAAGGACTTCAAACAGATTGCCCGAGCGCCATCCCAGATAAGCATCTTCAATCTTGGTGGTGCGCTCAGAGCCATCAGTGTAGCCTGCAGCGTCCCCGTCCCCCCAAGTGGCCGAACTGACCAGTGAGAAGGCACCATAGGCCGTCCCTGCGCCTCGCAATCCCTGATCGCCGCTCACGCCATACTTGATGTAGCCCTCTCTCCATGAGGACGCTCCCTGTGTTAACCGGCCAGAGGCTGGATAACTTTCACGACTGTGGAAAACGCCAAAAACCGCATCCAGGTTAGCATTGAGATGGGTGTCATCTCGGGAAAAAAGCTCGTAAGCGCCCGCGGGAGTTGTTGCATTGAACAGTGCAGCGAGGGTAAAAAAGTGAAGCAGGGAATATCGACGCATGGTTGCATTTCCATTTTTTTTATTGGGTTAAGCGATACATTAAATGGGCTATTTCTCACCTGCATTTAAATGCCGCCAGGATTCTGCAGTCGTTGGGGATAATCAGTGCGAGCTACTGATTAATAGTTGCGCAGCCTATGTTTAAGCATTTGTTGCTTTTTTTAAAACTTCACCTCCTCGCGATAGCTTGCTTGAATAAATCTCTACCAGGCCTAATGCGGGTATTATTATATGTACAGCAATCGCATGAGTCTGACGTGCTTTTTTTGTAGAGCATGTGCCACGTATAAGAAGGGCTAAAAACTTAACTATGCTGAGCCAACAGAAAACACCCGCCTCTACAGAGACTGATATTTAAATCTATAACCGATACCCTCAGCAGACACCGTTCAACCCCTACAAAGTGCCTTCCGATCAAAACGCTTGGCGTGTGTCAGAAGGCACCGCTCTTATAGCCGGCGAAACAGTGCGAACACTCCTCGTCTCCTGCCCCGAACTGTTAACTTAAAGTATATAACCTATCCCGGCGAGTGCGTCGTCAGCGTTGATCAAACGAATCAACTTACGCTGAATCTTGAAAGTATCACTGACGCGCTCCAGCTCGTAGACGATGTCCGCGCTGTAATGTTTGAGCGAGTCCTTACGGAACTCCCGCAAGTTTTGCGCGCAACGGACCGTCACTTTTTCATCGTTTTCGAACAGCACACGAAAACGTGACAGGGTGCGCACGGTACGCGGCTGCGGGCTGGTGGAAATCGAATCACCTCCGGTCAGACGCTGGATTCGTAACTGACGCATGTGATGATCGTCATAGGCGTAGTTGAGGGTGTTTTCGAAGTCTTCTTCCTTGGGATTGATCGGGATAATGTAAGTACCCTTTTCGTTCCACAGGCTCAACCAGGTGTCGAATTCGCCATGGTCGAGCATGTCGCCTTCAGCCCAGATAAAAGCGGTGACTTGATTCAGTAATTGCAGGTTCATTTACTTAGTCTCTGCCGTCATCATCTTCTTCCACTGCTGATAAGCAGCGCGCATGCCGGTCTCGGCGCTTACGTCGCTGACCAGCCCGTCTTCGGTCGGTTTCTCACCCGGCAGGCCGCGGTTCAACATGATCCACAGGTCTTCGCCAGCACTGGCGCCTTTCTGCACACGCTCCCAGGCTTCGGAATCGTCCGGAGTACCAAAGCCCATCGGCCCCTGGAAGTGCTCATGCAAACGCAGGCGGTAGCGGTTGGCTATAGCAGGGCCGCCGTCCATGGTGATTACCGAGTGATGAATTTCTGTCTCTGTCACCGATATCGGTTGCAGCGCGCGGAAAAACGCCATGGAACAAGCAACGTTGGGGAACAGGTTAAGATTGAAACCCGAGCCACCGACGGCACGAACAATACGGCGTACTTGCGGCTCTTCGATACCGTCTTCGCGCAATTGCGCAGCAAGCTCCTCAAAGCGCTCCGGAACCGGTTTGTCGAGATCGGCTTCAAGATCCACCAAGTCGGGGATCATCACCATTACGCTGTGCCCGTTACCAAGGTCTTCGACGTAACCTGGCCCTTCAACGAAGTCGAACAGTTTAAGGGTTTGCTCATCAACCGATGCCAGGAATGACTTGTGCACCAGCGGGAAGTGGTAAGCGTCTGTGGTATTTTCCAACTGGATTTTCCAGTTGCCCGGAAAGCGGAAACGGTGCTCGCCTGGGACCTTGATCGGGTAACCGGCGCCCTGTTTCATGAACAGGTCGATCCATTTCTTGGCAGGCCCGAGGAAGTCGACCAGTGGTTCGATGTCATCCTTGAGCGTGGCAAACAGCATGCCCGCATATTCTTCAACACGCAGGCTGACCAGAGGCAGCTCGCCCTTATCCAGGCAATCACCGTAGCTTTCAGGGCTCGGCACACCACGCAGTGAACCATCCAGCGCGTAACTCCAGCCGTGATATGGGCAGACAAAGCTGTTGGTCTTGCCCTTCTTGTGTTCGCATACCGTAGCGCCGCGATGGCGGCAGCGGTTGAGGTGCACATGGACCTGTTTCTTGCGGTCGCGCACCACGATCACCGGCTGCTTGCCGATGTAGGTGCTTTTGTAGCTGCCCGCCTCCGGGATCTCGCTGACGTGTGCGACCCAGACCCAGGTACTGTAGAAAATCTTTTCCAGTTCCATGTCAAACAGCTTGGCGTCGGTGTACAACGAGGTGTGCACACGGTCGTGCTTGATCAAGCTTGCGGGCTCCATATCAAGCCCTACAACGTTAATTAAATCGCTCACAATTAATTACCTTTCTATCGCAATATCACGAGAGTTATTTTTAAATAACCTTAAGCCCGCCCCCACAGCTCATCAACCGCCGACCGCGAGAGATTTATTGTTTTAAAGACAACAAGCGTCAGCCCACCTGGATCAAGCTTAACGGCGGTGTAGGCATGGCCTATATCATTTGATTCCGGACGAGTCAGCTTTCCTGAAGCGCCCCTTGATTATCCCGTAGAGAAACAAGACAACCAAAAGTAATGGAGTGCCATTGACCCAGGCAGATTCACTGCCCGTTAGCATGCCGTAATTATCGTAGATGAGATAAACGGCAGTACTCAGCCCAGCCAGTGCGATGAGCGGGCTGAGTAACGTTTTAAAATACCGTTTATCGTTGGCTCTTTTGAAGTGAACGACGACCCCCAATGTGACAAATGTCTGAAGCCCTATCAATCCAAGCGTCGACAATGCCACCGTTACGGGAAACAAAAATACAAAGGCGTCATAGCCCAGGGAGGAAGAGACGATAATGGTCAGCGCAACGAGCACGGTTACAAGAAGACTTGCATTGGCTGGAGATTTTTTCGTTTCATGAACATGTGAAAGAACATTCGGCAAGTGCCTGTCTTTGGCCAAAACTTGAACATACCGCGTCGCAGCATTATGCAGTGACAACAAACAGCAAAAGTTGCTGGTACACAGCATGAGGGAAACAATTGTCGCCATCGTGCTACCCAAACGAGTCGTGAACAAATTAATGACCAACCCGCCCTTCGCTATTGCTGCCTCGTCCTTGATGGAGTCAAACCCAACCTCACCGATGATCAGCCAGATAATGATCAAGTAGGCGACGCCTACCAACACGACCGCCAAACGAGTGGCATGCGGAATGGTTTTTGCTGGCTTCCTGGCTTCCATCGCATAAAGCGCGGCGGACTCGACACCGAGGAATGATGCCAGCGCCACCATGAGTCCAACCCCCAGCCCCGGCAACATTATTGCGTCTACCGAGATGGCTTGAACCGGGAAGGCGTTAAGACCTTTATCCAAGAATATGGAAATACCCAGTAGAAAAAGCACAAAGAACTCTGCAAGCACCAAAGGCACGAGGATCTTTGCGGCGAAATCAATATTCGCCCGCCCCAGGTAACAGATCGCCCCTACGTATAAGACGGTCCATGCTGCCCAGCCGATATCAATACCAAACCCTTGCATGGTCATATTCGTGTAGTACCCGGACGCCACAGCAATCGCCGTGGTAATCGCCAGATAAGAGGCTAAGGCAACCCATGCGGCCCCCACTCCTACGCCCCGTCCAAAGATCACCGTGAGGTACTTGTAAAATGCGCCGGCCCCCGGGATCGCCCGGATTAATTCGCCATAGCCTATCGAGAAAAAAACCATCAGAATTCCTGCCAGCAGGAATGCTCCGGCAAGGCCAGCGCCATTACCGTGCTCAAAAGCAATGGGGGCTGCGGTGAGAACCGCCCCTAAAGGTCCTGCGGCTGCAATCACCAATAATGCGATTTTATAAGCACTTAGATTGCCTTCCAATTGCTGGCCGCCTGCAGGCACATCTGCAGATAGGGGCTCGGATAGCTCTGTCATCCCAATTCTCCACTCTAATTATTTTATGAATAACGGAAATAAATCGATGCAGCAGCATCCTTGCGGACCAACGCGAGCGCTCCTCAAGCGAAAGCGATACCTGCCCCCTGCCCCTGAAAACCACAGCCTGGCTATTCTTTATATCGCTCTTCACTCTTTGCCAAGTTCACCAAACTCTTATCTTGCCAAAAGGCGGGTACTCAGGAACTCAAACCAATCACTTGTCTTCGATGACATGATTCATGACGCCTATTCAACGGGGCATCAATGTGCAGTGTATATTCCTGGCCTTGGCGATCGGATTGAATCTGGTTCAAGCGTATCCTTCTAATTGTCAGCGCGATGTAGATTGCGCATCACATGTAGCCGGCTTCATAGGGGTGTACCGCCTACCGGTATACTTGCAGTACTTCGCCGCGAGAACGATGACATCGTAAGCGACATTCGTTGTACAGATTGCAACGCTGCAACCTTTTGGGTGACATCCCTGATCAGGTCCTTCGTCGCCGAGAAGGAACTGAGTCACTTTTTGATTGCGCCGCCTGACCCGCGCGCATGCTGCGCTCGATGACGAGCGCTGATTTATTCAAAGGAACGCACCAGCAATGGCACACAGACGTGCATCCTCACCCTTTGCTCCGATGAGTTGCAGGCTGGTTTTAATGGAGGAACCCGGGTATGGAATTGGCAAACTCAATGCCGGGTGCCCGCTCAAGTTGAACGGCCTGAGGAAGCGCGTCAGATCGATCACCGATTCACCCTTGCATACATCAACCAATAGCGGTGGTAGACGAGGCAAACTCGGAAGGACGAGTGTATCGAAGCGTTCCAGCAAATGGTCGACCTGTTCGCTGAATGCCATGCGCACCGCATGCGCAGCTTGTACGGCCACGGCATCGGTGTTGGCCGCACGCAGTAACCTCGCCTCAATATCGGCACCCAGTAAAGCCTGGCCGGTGTAATGACCATAAGCAGCCCACGTTTCAGCATTAATGACGGTCAATGCAGCTTCGAATGCCTGATCAAGAAGCGGCAGCGTGACGACTTCCCAGGCCCAGCCGCGACGATTCATCTCGTCCCGTATGGCTTGCTCAATCGCAGGATCGCAAGAAACATCCACTAGACCTACCCGGAATTGCCCGAGAGGCTTATGCGCCGAGAAAGTTGAGTCCATTGAAGTCATCGCAGCCATGAGCGTCTCGAGATCACGAGCCATGGGGCCTACAACATCAAGAGAACTGGAAGCCGGATACACACCGTGACGACTCAAACGACCGAACGATGGCTTGAGACCTAAGACCCCACAGCAGGCAGCCGGCATGCGCACAGAACCTCCTGTATCAGTACCCAATGCCACATCCACATTTCCCTGAGCAACGATGACCGCTGAGCCACTGGAAGACCCACCAGGTATCCGATCCGGTGCCTGTGGATTAACGGGTGTTCCAGCCCACTCGTTGATACCGGTCACACCGAAAGCCAGCTCATGCAGCACAGTCTTGCCAATGATTTGCCAACCATCGTCGAGAAGTGCCTTCACAACAGTTGCATGGTCTTGGGCTGGCGGGGCGTGTTCGAAAGCACGACTCCCACAGCGAGTTGGCCAACCTGCCACATCCAAAGAATCCTTGATGGCGACAGTCCGACCCGGCCCCCCGATGCAACCTTCAATGACCAGCGGGCTCACAGTGACGCCCCCTGGACATTCTCGAGACGAAAGGCATCAACGCGTTCAGTTGAAAAAGAGGAGATGCGCCAGGCGTCTGCCTCCCAGAGAAATTCCACGCTGAGGGCGGCGACAATTGATTCGGATTGGCCAGATTCGTAGCGACTGAGTTGCTGCATTACCCATCGGCCTTTGGCTTGAAAACCATCGACAGATATCTGCTCACCGGAAAGAAAGTGCATATTTGACAGAAAGTGTGGAGCCGGCGGCAGGTAACTCATGAGCATCGCCACTATCGCTTTGCGTCCGTCTACACGACCAAACTTAAGGGCATACCGAGATCCGACCCCCTGCCACACTGCGTCCTGGCAGAACAATTGGCCCAGCTCGCTTTCGCGTGTTTCAGGCCCGGGAACGTCGCACAAAAACATATACCGATTCAGTAAATGGCGAACCGCAGATTCGGCCTCAAGTACCCGAATACGCTCTTCCAGAAGGGAAATGTCAGAAATGGGGGAAATCATGAAAAGGCTCCTGTCGAATTTGCAAAAACAAGACAAGGAAATTACTGACATAGAAATCGGGCCACAATCACAGTAACCAGGGATCATGTTGCTTTTTAGGCAATGATGTTGATCGGTGCTTGACCGGAATAGCCGCCATACCCTGCTAGAGCAAGCGTTGTCATTACCACAACAAGTGTCGCCTCGAATGTCATCGAGTTCAAAAAAACGAACTGTAGGATAAGCGTGGTCTGTTACCTAGTTTAGCTTGAGCGCCAGAACTCATGCCGAATGCTCCAAGGCTGATTTGGAGCAGTTAAGCGCCGAAAAAAGCGCATAACCGTTATGGCCCGATTATTCGAAGGCCCTGCGATTTGGACCGTTCGATTCAGAATGACAACGGCGTTGAAGGTTAGAGCGCAACCGGTCAGATCACGTCCCCGCTGAGAAAGGTTCGTATCAGCGGCAAGAGCAGTATTTCAAAATGAGCATCAACGACTATGCACAACTTACCCAATATTGATTTCATTTACCTCTCCGAACCGGACATGATTCAGGCGGGCGTTACCAATATGGCAGCCTGCGTTGACACGATGGAAGAAATGTTTTCCCTGATGTACCACGGCGACTACCGAATGGCAGGTCCCAATAACAATTCCCACGGATCTGTGGTGGTATTTCCCGAAGACTCACCTTTTCCGGCATGCCCAAACCTACCCCCGATCGACGCTTCATGGCGATGCCTGCATACCTTGGCGGTCAATTTCGGACAGCCGGGATGAAATGGTACGGATCCAACATCGCGAATAGAGAGAAGGGCCTCCCCCGCTCCATCCTTCTGTTCGTACTCAACGATGCCGATACGGGCGCTCCTCTGGCAATCATGTCAGCGAATCTTCTTTCTGCTTATCGAACAGGCGCCGTGCCTGGCGTAGGCGCCCGCCATCTGGCCAAAAAGAATTCGAAGGTGGTTGGCATCCTGGGTCCAGGTGTGATGGCGAAGACCTCACTTTCGGCATTCGTTGCCGAATGTCCTGAGATTGACACAGTTAAAGTCAAGGGACGCGGCCAAAAAAATATCGATGCGTTTACATCGTGGGTTCGTGAAACTTTTCCGCAGATTGTCAACATTCATGTGGTTGACACCAACGAAGCTGTGGTACGCGACTGTGACATCGTCACATTCTGCAATTCCGGAGCAATTGGTGATGCCTCTGCCTATCCTGTGGTGAAGCGTGAATGGGTAAGCCCTGGTACGTTCCTGTCCATGCCCGCCTTGACGAGTATCGATGAAGGCATGCAGTCACCCGACATCCGCAAGGTTCTGGACAATCCTTCTCTCTACCAGGCATGGCATGAAGAAAATCCCAAGCCAGTGCACAACATCGTGCCAGTAGTGGGCATCCAATTCCTGGATCTGATCGACGAAGGAAAAATGTCACCTGACCAGCTCGAGGATCTGGGCAAGATTGTTGTCGGTGAAGCACCTGGCCGCAAAAACGACGATGAAATCATCATCATGTCGGTCGGCGGTATGCCAGTAGAAGATGTTGCGTGGGGCACCGTGATTTATCGGAACGCATGCAAAAAAGGCATAGGAGTCAAACTTAATCTCTGGGAAACCCCAACGCTAAGTTGAGCCCGCACGGCCACCGCGCCTTCTGAGTCTTCATTGAATATCGGACACTCCACATGAAAGAAGTTATCGACGTTATTAAAGTTAAAACCGGATCCAAGTTTGAGGAGCTGGGCAGCTATTCGCGCCTGATCGCCGTCGGCGATCTGATTTTCGTATCCAATACCGCCGGCCGCAATCCCGCCACAAAGGAAATGCCCGAAGACCCGGCGGAGCAGACCCTTCAAGTCTTGGCCAATATAGAACATGCCCTTTCGGCCGTTGACGCTTCGCTTGGCGATATCGTTGCCGCGCGCGTGTTCATTCCGTTTGCGAAGGACATAGATATCGTAATGGCCACCTACGCAGAAAAAATGCGAGGTATTAATCCAACGCTGACGCTGACCAGCCCTCCCCTGGGATCTGAGATATACAAAGTTGAAATTGAAGTCACCGCCTATCGCGGGGTTTCAAAGGTCAATGTCAAAGAAATCACGATGACTCATAACAATACGTGACACTTAGCAGCCGCAGGGCGTAGCGATTCAGTGCACTTTCGATAACGTACAGTATCAAGGATAAGAAACTTGGCCCCCTCTATCTCTCCCGTTCAGACTTCTGTCGTTCTTCCTGCCGCCACGACAGTGGTGGTGATCGGAGGGGGTATTATCGGACTCACTGCGGCATTGTCGCTGGCAGAACGTGGCATACCCGTCACAGTACTTGAAAAGGGCCGAATTGCTGGCGAACAATCCTCGCGAAATCTGGGGTGGATCAGGAAAATGGCGCGGGCCAAACTGGACCTCCCTCTTTCAATCGCTGCAGAAAAACTATGGAGCACCATGGCGCAACGGCTCAATGCCGATGTTGGCTACAGACAGACCGGTATTTTATATACCGCCAGCTCAGCCTCGGAAATGGCTGCACATCAAGAATGGTTGAACTCAGTCGCTGATGCCTCGCTCGACTCACGCCTGGTCACGGCGAGAGAAATCGCTGATCTTTCTCCAGGGTGCACCGTCGATTGGGCAGGCGGAATTTATACAGCCTCTGATGGCCGAGCAGAACCTACTCTTGCCAGCAGTGCCATCGCACGGGCGGCTATTGCAAAAGGCGTTATCATCGTGGAGAACTGCGCGGTGCGAACGCTCTCCATGTCGGCAGGCAGAGTAAGCGGTGTTGTAACCGAGCGGGGGGAAGTGCGTTGCGATAACGTAATCCTTTCCGGCGGCATGTGGTCGAGACGCTTCCTGGCTACCTGCGGTGTTCCCCTCTTGACGTTACCGGTAGTCGCCTCAGTCCTTCGAACGGCTCCTCTGACGATAGAGGGCATGACTGAAGTCGCAGTAGGCACTCCAGATATCTCTTTTCGCAAACATCAGGACGGCGGATACATCATTACAAACCGGGGAGCTTTCATGGTGCCGATCGTGCCTGACAGCTTGATGATCGGGCATCATTACTTTTCCACACTGCGCTCCCAATGGAAAAACATGAATCTTTCCCTGGGACGAGAGTTCATGACAGAACTGGCCCTGTCGCGACGCAGTTCTGACCAAGGTGCCTCTGCTTTCGAGCAGAGACGGACAATAGACCCAAACGTCAATCACGGACTGAATCGGGCTGCATTACGCAATCTCACTGAAGCTTGGCCCGCGTTTAAAAACGCGACCATAGAGCTTGAGTGGGCTGGGATGATCGATGTAACCCCGGACGGCCTCCCAGTGATATCCCCCGTGGATAAAATTCCGGGCTTGACGCTTGCTTCCGGATTCTCAGGGCATGGTTTTGGCACCTCTCCAGCAGCCGGACAACTGGTCGCTGATCTCGTCACTGGCGACACACCCATAGTTAATCCCGCACCGTATCACCTCAAGCGCCAGCACCGCTGATCAAGCCAGGCAATCAGGGGTACCTCAGCATCAAGAGTCCCATAGAACGTTAAACGTGCAATCTAGAACCGCAAATTTCGGCGCAGACAGAAACGCCTTCTTAGATCAAAAAGCTATAAAGATATTGTAGGTCACCGACCAAAAAAACTAGCCCGCAGTATTGCTTACCGGCATTCACTAGCATAGATTCGTCAGCATAATAAAAAACTTGATGATGCGAACCGTGCGAGGCGCCCATGATGAATTCCCAAACTGAGCTTCAAGATCAACGCTTCAAGTATCTGTATTTGAGCTCCAGACTGGGAACCATGCGCGCGGCGGCCGAAGAGCTGGAGCTCGCCGTCTCCTCCATCAGTCGCCAGATTGCAAAACTGGAGTCCGATCTCGGTATTCAGCTCATACAAGAAGGTACTCACAGGATCTGCCTGACCGCCGCTGGTCAGGCTGCAGTTGATTATTATGTTGAGCGTATGGGTCATCACAATCAACTTTTGAAAAAACTCGGCCAACTCAAGGAAGGATATTTAAATAGAACAAGCATTGCGGTGGGCGAAGGACTGCTTAGCACTCAGGCCATAGGTGAGCTTTATCAATTTTTCAAAGCTAACCGACAATCGCACACTGAGCTTTTGATTGCGCCCTCTCACGAAGTTGAGCGAATGGTCGCTGAAGACGAAGCAGATATAGGATTGGTGTTTTCCCCTACCAAGACCGCCAACATCAATAGGCTCCATTCTTTCGATCAACCCATGAGAGCTATTGTTCACCCCGACCACCCGCTGGCGGGCAGATCGATACTCAGTCTTCAAGACCTGACTGACGAAGATATTGTTCTCCCCCCACCTGAGTACCGGATCAGAGGGATTATTGATCAGTTGCAAAGTGAAAGCAGCGCTCACTTCCAGCCTTACATTACTTCAAACTCACTGAAGATAATGTTGGATCTCACGCGTAATGGCATAGCCTCGACAATACTCAGTGACTTTCCCGTCATTGATGAGTTATGCAACGGCACGTTAAAAGCTATTCCTATCGATTATCACGCATTGAATGTAACACAAGTACAAATTATTTCGCGCCAATCCAGGAAACTGTCCCCTCTTTCGCGTGATTTGGTGCATTACTTGGCAATGGCGATAAATGCACAGATTCGGCGCATTCGTGATTGCACCAGCAGAAATCCCAATAAGATTTTCTTGGTCCGGAAAAATGCCATAGCTACGGCAGTTGACTAGCCTCTTTTTTCTGAGCGATATTTTCCATGATTCTCCATATGATGGATTTAGCGTCTTGAACTATTCGTTCATAATTTTCTGCATCCGGCCAATCCACCATGTAAAGCACCATAATGCCATCGATATGTAACAGCACCTGGGTTGCGACCCGTTTGATGGTCTCACGCGATGCATCAGGGTAAACCCTGGTAAGGATTGTCGAAAATTTTCGCCTATTGACTCTGTACAGTTTACGCTGAAAAAGGCGAGCCTCTACATCCCGGAGTGCCATCCCCCAAAGCTCGACGAAGATAGCTGTAACATCCAGTCGCATGAGATCGCTAAACAAATAATCCAACACAGCACACATCTGTTGTTCGGGACTATTGTAGGACTCCATCATTATAAGTTTATAATTTCTCAGATAGTCATTCACGGTATACCTGACCATCTCCAAAAATAGTTGATCTTTGGTCGGAAAAAAATATTGAAGATGACTCAGCGACATATCGACTTTTTTAGCCACGCTTCTCATGCTGAATCCAGTATTTCCTGAGTCGAGAAATACCAGCCTTGCCTCGACCAAAATAGCCGTACGCCTCTCTTCAGTCTTTTGATTGTTTTTAGCAATCCTCATTGAGAATTTCCTTTTTACCTGAAAATTCCAGAAATTATACAGCACTCTTAATTCGCCTTAAAGCCCATACTTGCTTGTATTCCATACAGGCCAGATATACCTGGCCGGTTAGATGCACTACTTTTTTAGCCGATATCGTCATCGTCTCAGCTTAGTGCAGTCGTGCTCCACGACCTAGGGCACGATCAGCAAAAACCAATCCGCCCTACACGCAAGTGAGGCATTGGACGCACCACCTGGATGATTCGCCTTTGTTGCAGCAAGGGCAACAATAGGTACCTCTGCTGTCATTGTCCAACTCTTGACGGTACGGGATATTAATTTCCATTATATTCCGCTAGTACGATAGCGGCCCCTGAAACAATAACAATGGGCATTCGATCATGACATTGGCAAATAACTACGAACACCTCACCGCTGGGGCTAAATCCAGAATCGGCAAACGCACTCAAATCTTCATTAATGGTGAGTTCAGGGACCCGCACTCAGAAAAATACTTTTCTATCGCCGATCCTAGTAACGGTCTTGAATTAGGTCAAATCGCACAAGCAGACCAATTTGACGTCGACCTGGCAGTTGCCGCTGCACGCAAGGCATTTGAAGACAGCGCCTGGTCCAGAATGAGACCCTATCAACGTGAAGCTTTGATGCTGCGGCTCGCTGATTTGATTGCGGAAAATGCTCAGGAGCTTTCTGAACTCGAGACGCTCAGCAGTGGCCGCCTTATTCGAAACACTCGCGCATTCGATGCGGACCTGTCGGTTTATACGCTGCGTTATATGGCGGGGTGGTCCACTAAAATCTCTGGAAAAACCCTGGATTTGTCCGTTCCTTACCTTCCGGATCAAAAATTCTTTGGTTTCACAAAACGATCGCCACTGGGTGTCGTAGCAGCAATTACCCCGTGGAACGTGCCGCTTTGCCAAGCGGTCTGGAAATTGGCACCTGTTCTTGCAACGGGGTGCACTGTTGTTCTTAAGCCCGCAGAGCAAACCCCGTTCACTACTTTGCGTCTGGCGGAGCTGTGTAATGAAGCTGGTATTCCACCTGGCGTTGTCAATGTCATTACCGGCCTAGGTCATGAAGTGGGTGCGGCGCTTGTTGAGCACCCTGGCGTGGACAAGATAAGTTTTACAGGCTCGACTGAGACAGGGAAACGAATCGCCGCAATAGCAGCGCCCCTGATGAAAAAATACACGCTTGAACTCGGCGGTAAGTCACCGGTCGTCATCGCCGAAGATGCCGATCTGAACATCGCTATTCCCGGCGCTGCCTGGGCTATTTTCGGTAACCATGGTCAAAACTGCTGCGCAGGTTCTCGGCTGTACGTCCACGAACGCCACTACGCCGAAGTCACTGCGGGAGTCGCTGAAATCGCACGGACCATCAAAATTGGCCCGGGTCTGGATTTAAGTTCGCAGATGGGCCCACTCGTTCATCACGCCCACCGCGACAAGGTGATGAGCATGATCCACCAGGGCCTTGAATCCGGTGCAGAATTACTGTGTGGGGGCGAAACGATCAACAGCCCTGGTGCTTATATTCAGCCTACTATTTTGACCGACCTTACAAACAACAGCATCACATCCCAAAAGGAGATTTTTGGGCCGGTGCTAACAGCCTTTTCCTTCAAGGACGACCGTGAGGTTATCCAGCGCGCCAATGCGACCTCATTTGGTTTGGGGGCCAGTATCTGGACCAAAAACGTTGATCGGATCACGAGCTTCTTCGGCGGCGTGAAGGCAGGCACTATCTGGATCAATAACCACAATGTGCTGGATCTCAGTCTCCCCTTCGGCGGCATGAAGGATTCAGGCGCAGGTCATGAATTGGGTGAAGAAGGCTTACTCGCCCACACGTCACTCAAGGCCGGTGTTATGCGTGTTTTTGATCAGGCTGAATGAAGATTGGCGAGCTTTTTTAAACCCACTATATGAATTGTCTTCGCACGTGCGTACAGGTATTACCCGATGAATGAACTCCTAAACGTAGTCGTGCTTAAACGAGTGCTGCAAGGTGATGATGTGGTCGTCATCGAGCTGGCGCGGGCAGACCGCGGCAATTTACCGACCTTTGAAGCCGGTGCTCATATTGATGTGCACCTACCCTCAAATGTGATCCGCCAATATTCGTTGTGCGGCGATCCCGCTGACGCAGGCATTTATCGCCTTGGGGTATTGAGAGATCCTCAATCCAGGGGCGGGTCCATTGCAGTCCATCAGGAATTGCTTGAAGGCGTAAAGGTAAACATAAGCCTGCCTAGGAACCATTTCCCGCTGGACTTGAATGCCGAACGTTCAATCCTGCTCGGAGGGGGTATTGGTATCACACCGATGCTGGCCATGGCCTATGCGCTTGAAGCCAAGGGCAAGGCGTTCGAAATGCATTATTGCGCACGCTCACGTAGCCGAAGTGCGTTTCTTGAAGAGTTGGAGCGCTCCGGATTTTCCCAAGCCGTCCAGCTGCACTTCGACGATGAACCTGAAAGCAAACTGGACCTCAAACGCGTATTAGGAGGCAGCCAGGAGACGGCTCACCTCTATACATGTGGACCGGGAGGTTTTATGAAGTGGGTTATCAATAATGCTCTCGAACTCGGCTACCCGGATGCACACATTCACCGCGAATACTTTCAGGCCGACATTGATACCAATGGGTCTGGTTTTGAGGTTGTAGCGGCGCGCAGCGGTAAAACCGTCAATGTCATGACCGGGCAGACCATTTATCAAGCACTGGCTGAAGTAGGTATTGATATCGAAATATCCTGCGAGCAGGGTGTTTGTGGCACATGCCTCTGTGATGTTTTAGAGGGTGAACCAGACCATCGCGATGTGTATCTCACTGCTGATGAAAAAGCGGCGAACGATACGATATTGGTATGCTGCTCACGATCAAAATCTCCACGATTGGTGCTGGACATATAACGTCAAAAGCGGTGCATCGCCGGCGTCATTTGCCTTGGGCGTCCTCAGCAATTTAATGACACACAGGCTATGGCGCAGAGCTTGTCATGCGTTGCCGCTCAAGCAAACCCATTGAGCCCACCGGGATTTTTTCCTGCCGTATCGGCGGTTCAAATCCTTCTGTCTTACACATGACTACTGCTTTGCGCCGGTTAGTGTTGGTGCTATCCATTCGGCAGTTTCAATCCAGCGCTGCCTGACAATGTGCAGCTGAGAATTTTATGCTTAAGAATAACCTTCAGGGCTTATGGAAATATCGAATGCCGTTGTTGGGCATATTCAGTATCGCGACTGCTCTTGCGCTGGCTCTTGCCTGGACAGGAGGATTCTTAGGCACCGGCGTTACCACAAAAGAGTTTCTGGGTGATTCCCTGGATAATTTTCCACCAGGCTATCGACGGGCCCACGGTAAGGGTATGTGTTTCAGTGGGACTTTTCATGCGAGCGGCGCGGCCGTCCCTCTGTCGACCTCACGTATTTTTCTACCGGCCAACATCCCCGCCGTCGGGCGTTTTTCAATCGGCACCGTGGACCCGCATGCGGCGGACAATTCGACGGCGACCGTCAGCATGGCACTCATGCTGGTAGGCGACGATAAGTCACAGTGGCGAATGAAGCTCAACAACGAACCCTACTTCGCGACTCGGGATGCCGAGGGTTTTCTGGCGCAGGTCGAAGCCTTTGAACCGGTGGCTGCCACTGGACAACCAGCCCCGGACAAGGTGGCCGCGTTTTTTCAAAAATATCCAGAGGCTCGCAAGTCTGTAGAGCGAGAGGCGAATGCGACTTGGCCGGCCAGTTTTGCAGGCACCGAATATAATTCCATCAACGCCTTCGTACTCATTGCAGCGGATGGAAAACGTCAACCTGTGCGCTGGTCCATGCGCCCTCATGCGGCTGTAGAGATGTTGAGCAAAGAGGCTCATGCGCAAGCCAGTCATAACTTCCTGTTTGATGAAATAACTCAGCGTGTGGGTGTAGCACCCTTGTATTGGGATCTGGTATTCCAACTGGCCGAGGCAGGAGATCCGGTGAACGACCCTTCTCAACCATGGCCGAGCAACCGCAAAGAGGTAATCGCTGGAACGTTAGAGGTCAACCAGGTGGTAGAGCAAACTCATGGGGCATGTCGTGACATTAACTTTGACCCTACGCTTGTACCTTCAGGAATAGCTCTTTCAGACGATCCGGTGCTTGCAGCCCGTGCGGGTATTTACTCCCAGTCCTATAACGCCCGATTACGAGAAATCGGTTTTGGTAAGGCCACTGACGCGGTTGGCAAAAAGGAAATCAAATAATGCATACCCAGCAGAAGCACACCGGTGTGCAAAGTTTCAACTTCGCGGCACGGCTTCTCCATTGGCTCATGGCTGTCCTTATCCTGGCTATGCTATTTATAGGTGTAGGCATGATGTCTTCTCTGAGCCTGCGTCCCTGGCTCATTGATCTTCATAGGCCTCTGGGAATCGCCATTCTTCTTTTGGCTATCCTGCGTCTAGGCAATCGGCTTTTAAGCGCCACGCCGCCATTGCCTGCCAGCGTACCGTACTGGCAGGCAATGGCGGCGCATGTTTCGCATCTATTGCTCTACTTGCTGATGCTCTGCCTGCCACTGCTCGGTTGGGCGACGCTCTCTGCCGGAAATTGGCCTGTCACCATGTTCGCGGGCTGGAACCTTCCACCCATTGCTCCTGTCAGCTCCGCGCTTTACGCTTGGTTTCGGGCCGCACATGGGTTATTCGCCTGGGTTCTGTTTCTGCTTGTATTAGGACATCTTTGCGCAGCGCTGATACATGCCTGGATATACCGCGACGGCGTCTTTTCGAGCATCACGCGTAAGGCTCGTGGTAAATAAATGACGCACATCAACATGGCCACGATCGATCTGAATCTTCTCAGGACTTTTGTGGCTATTTGGGAACACCGCAGCCTGACAATCGCGGCCGAACGCCTACACCTCAGCCAGCCCGCCGTCAGTCACGCACTGCGCCGACTACGTGACGTGTTTGACGATCCGCTGTTCGTACGAACAGCAACGTCGATGGAGCCGACTGACGCAGCTATTCGCCTGCACGGACCCATTGAACATGCGCTGATTATTATTCAAAGCGCATTAATGATGTTTTCGAACTTTGAACCTAAAACTGCGGATCGTACTTTTCGCATCTCCATGTCAGATATGTCGCAACTTTATGTGCTACCGACGGTGATGGAAGTGCTAGCGCGCGAGGCCCCGAAAGTACGCCTGGATGTGCGTCAAATGCCTATAGAGCAACTGGCTATGGCATTGCGCAAAGGTGATGTAGATATCGCGATAGGCTATCTGGTGGAACTTGGTGACGAGTGCATCTACGAAAACTTGCTAGACGACGAATTCATTTGTCTGTTGCGCAACGGCCATCCTTTTCAGGAAGATGAATTGAGCATTGAGGACATACTCGCCCTGCGCTATGTTGACGTTTCGAGCAATATTACCGGCCACGGCCTAACCGCCGATGCAGCATTCGGAAAGGCCGGCATTGCGCGCGAAATCGCTCTGAAAGTGCCTAACTTCACGATGGCCCCGAACATCGTTGCCAACACTGATCTGGCATTGATTCTGCCGCGTGCCATTGCCGTGCAGCTAAACCGCGACCAGCGCTATCGGCTACTGAGTCTGCCCATCGAATTGCCAGCCATCTCGGTGGGCCTTTATTGCCATAGCCGTTTCCTATCGGATGCCGGGATAACCTGGCTGCGCGGGTTAATCATTAGTCTGTTTGCCTCCGGCAGCCATACTGGAGTTCACATCAAATGATGCGTGCGGGCATTATTTATAAACCCTGTCACCTGCGAATGGGGAACTGCACTTATTCAGGATGCAGACGTCTGTACGTTGACGGCTGCAGCCCGCCCCAGACGGTGAAAGTTTCTCCCAAAGTAAATCAGACTCTCCCCCTCTTCACGGACCTGAATGTGGTTAATTTCGACAAATAATACCGAGTGCGATCCGACTTCTTTGATATCTACGATGTTTCCTTCGAGGCTTGCCAGGGCTTCGTTCAACACCGGTAGGCCCGAGGAGCCTGTCCGCCAATCCTGGCCGGCAAAACGTTCAGCAGGCGGCAGGTCGGTCATACCAGCAAACTGTCGCGCAACACCCTCCAGATCACCGGTCAGTATATTTACGCACAACGCCCTGTTGCCCAGCAACGCCTCATGAATTGAACTGTTGCGGTTGATGCAAACCAATAATGTTGGGGGCGTATCAGTGACCGAGCAGACCGCGCTCGCAGTTAATCCGAAGCGACCATGGGGGCCATCGGTAGTAATGATATTCACCGCCGCAGACAACAATGACAGCGCTTGCCGAAAATGTTGTTTGGATTGATCGCTAATCATAACCTTCACCTTGTAATTATTGACTTGGTGAATCCATGTTGAGACGGATTGTTCATGCGGTCAAATTCGCTTTACTCATACGGACTATTGACAGCAGGAATAGCAATCGCCCTTAAACGCCCTCCCCTTTAGAGGCGCATGGCACGACAGTTAATTCCCACAGATTATTAAGCTTATTCATATTCCGAATTTGATTTTTTCTTATCAGCCCACGCATCCTGAACGTGTATGCAATCACCCTAGCCAGAGAACAATAAACATGAACAGCAAAAACAATTTCAATGATCGTGACACACGTGAAGGCGCTCCAATCAGCATCAAGGCGATTTCCCTGGATGATGTGATTGCGGAGATTGCCAAGCGTCGCAGCGAGTTTAATCAACGCTCCCATGTCCCTTTAGACATGATCGAAAAAATGAAAGCAGTGGGTATCTTCCGCGCCAGTACTCCCAAATGTTTCGGTGGCGATGCGCTGGCTCCAGCCGAGTTCCTGCGCATTGTAGAGCGGGTTTCCGAAGCCGACGGTTCGGTCGGTTGGGTGGCCGCGTTCGGCTCAGCCAACATCTACCTGGCGGCACTCCCCCCGGCAACCCAAGCGTTGATTTATGCCAACGGGCCAGACCAGGTCTATGCTGGCGGCCTTTACCCTCTACAACCCGCCAAAGAGACTGAAAATGGCTGGGAAGTCAGCGGGCACTGGCGGTTTGCTAGTGGATGCAAAGGTGCCAACTGGATTGGTGTAGGCATCGGTGGCACATCGGCCAACGGTGGAGGACCGACGGCAGGCAAACCGCTGACCGCTGTGTTCCCCGCAAGCGAAGTGCAGATCGTCGACAACTGGAATGTTGTCGGAATGCAAGGGACGGGAAGCCATGACCTCAAATTGCACCAAAAGAACATCCAACGCGATTGGACTTTCGTGCGTGGCAGTGCCTCCACAATTGATGAGCCCCTCTATCATTACCCGTCCGTTTCCTACCAGGCGCAAGTTCACGCCGCCGTTAACCTTGGGCTGGCACGCGCAGCACTGGACTTGGTGATCGCAATGTCGGGCAGCACCAAGACTGTCACCGGTGCCCCGCGCTTGGGTGATCGCGCTTATTACCGCAGCGAACTGGGTAAGGCAGAGGCGATGCTGCGAAGCGCCCAGGCGTTTTTCTACGAATCCGCCGAAGCTGTATGGGCCTCGCTTTTGGCCGGTAATCCGGTGACCTTGCAGCAGACAAACTTGTTGCGCCTCAGCTCTACCCATGCCGCTCATACCGGAGCGGACGTAGTCATGAAGGCTTATCGATTGGCTGGGACTGCAGCCATCTTCAATGACCATCGCCTGCAATGGATCGTACGCGACTCCATGGTAGTGACACAGCATGCTTTCCTCGGTGAAGCAACTTATGACGGCGCCGGCGCGGTGTTCGCTGGCATCGAACCGAACATGCCCTATCCTTGAGCAGCACTATGAACAGCCGCTTCTGCCACGCTGCCGCAGCCTCTAGAGCTGATTCTGTAAGAGAAATATGCAACCTTGTTAGCGAGTCTCTGCCAACTGAACGAAAATCGCGTCCAGGTCGTTTGAGATGAAGATTGTCGCAATCGGGCTGCACCGAGCCAACATCAGTCGATGTATGCAAATTGGTGAGTGGGCACTATCAGTTTTAATATGCGGCACACAGCTGTTTTCGCTCAAGCGTGTCATAAAGCGACCGATAAAAACTTATGCGCTGGGCCGTCCGCCGCTGCTTGCGGGGAGCACATTCCACGCTCTAGGAAAACCATGACAATAAGAACAATGAACATTGCTCCGCGCGCATTTCTGGGGTTCTCCCTGATAGGCGCGCTCATGCTGATTCTCGGCCTCTTCGCCTTGTCTCAGATGAGCAAGATCCGAGCAGCTGGCGACGACATCGCGATAAATGGCGTCCCTAGCTTTCAGACCCTGAATGCTCTCACGGTGACGGGCGTCCGTATGCGGGTTTTGTTGTATCGGCTGTTGACTGATCGCGAACCGAATACCCAGAACAGGACTATCGAATTACTTGCGGAACAAAACCAACAACTTAACAAGTCGCAGGCAGCATACGCCAAACTGATTTCATCCCCTGTAGAGCAATCCGACTACAACGACTATATGCGGCTGATGGATGAATATCGGAAGATTGAAACGCGCTTTGTTACCCTCAGTCGGGCTGGCAATCTGCAGGAGCTAACGCGCGTGCTGAACGCCGAGTCTGCGGCTAACGCTGAGCAGATAAACGTAGCGTTGGGTAAGCTTACTGACTTCAATAACGCCCAGCTGACTATCATCAATCAATCCGCTGCTGACCAGTACAGCTCTGCGTTCAACTGGGTTGTCGGCCTCCTCATTATTGCCTCGCTGCTGACCCTGCTGTTTGCCTGGCTGCTGACCAAGAGCATCACCCAACCGATAGCGTTGGCACTTGAAGCGGCTGAAACCATCGCCGAAGGTAATCTGACCCGACCAATAAAGGTTGATGGCACTGACGAAGCGGGCCGGTTGCTGCTCGCCATGCAAAAAATGCAGGAGAAACTGCGCGATACCTTGATGCGTATTTCCGGATCCGCAACACAACTGGCTTCCGCTGCCGAGGAGCTGAACGCCGTTACCGATGAAAGCGCCCGTGGCCTTGCGCAGCAGGACAACGAAATAGAACAAGCCGCGACTGCAGTCAACGAAATGACCAGCGCCGTCGAAGAAGTGGCGCGTAACGCAGTGAGCACTTCAGAGGCGTCAAAAAACGCGACGGCGTCAGCAGGCGATGGCCGGGATCTGGTTCACGAAACCGTCAACGCTATCGAACGCATGAGCGGGGATGTGCAAAGCACCGCCGATCTGATTGGTAATCTTGCGGAAGAGTCCCGCGACATCGGCAAGGTTCTGGACGTGATTCGTGGCTTGGCGGATCAGACCAACCTGCTGGCGCTGAACGCAGCTATCGAAGCGCCCGGGCCGGTGAAGCCGGTCGCGGCTTTGCGGTGGTCGCCGATGAAGTGCGCGCTTTGGCCCATCGCACCCAACAGTCCACCAGCGAAATTGAACGCATGGTTGGCAGCATTCAAGGCGGCACCCAAAAAGCAGTCAGTTCAATGCGTAACAGCACTGACCGTGCTGAATCCACCCTGAACATCGCGAAAGGCGCAGGCTTGGCGCTGGAAACCATCAACACCGCAGTGATCGAGATCAACGAACGTAACCTGGTCATCGCCGCCGCTGCGGAAGAACAGGCTGCAGTCGCCCGTGAAGTGGACCGCAACTTGGTTAACATCCGGGACCTGTCGACGCAATCTTCCAACGGCGCCGCCCAAACCAGCGCCGCCAGCGGCGAGTTGACCCGCCTGGCGGTTGACCTGAACAGCATGGTGTCGAGGTTTCGCTTGTAAGAGGTATCGGAGGCCATCTGTTGGAGCGAGGCTTGCCCGCGCGTGCGATGAAGAGGTCTGCCTGATATACCAAGGCGCCTAGTTCGCAGGCGAAGCCTGGCTCTCACAGAGTTCAATTTGAACCCTGATCCCGCCCACAAAGTTACGGCCATTGGCGCTAATGTCCCATTGGCGTGTGGGTCAGCCGTGGCGCTGGATAACGGCGCCATATGGTCCTCTGTGTTGCCTCCAAATAACCCCGACTACAACGAGATGGCCACCCTCTCCGCTCCCATCAAAGAAATAATGGCTTGACCTTGCCTCTCGGTTCTCGTTAACTTCACACTGCTCTCCTACCTTCCGGTAGGAAGCCTATTCTGAGTTTGTTATGAAAAAGAGTCATTTCGGCAATCCTTCACTGAAGTTTGCCATTGCCTTGGGCGCCATCGCCGCATTGGGGCCCTCAGCCGTCGATATGTATTTGCCAAGCCTGCCAGAAATGGCGGTTGATTATTCGACCAGTGTTGCCAGCATTCAGCTGACGCTCACGGTCTTTTTGTTGGCAATGGGGCTTGGGCAATTGCTGTTCGGGCCGGTAGTCGACGCGTTGGGCCGTCGACGTCCACTGATAGCAGGCTTGTTGCTGTTCAGTTTGAGTGCGCTGGCTGCAGGAGCGGCACCCACCCTTGAGTGGCTACTCGTGGCACGATTTGCCCAAGGCATAGGCAGTGCTTTGACGTTGGTAGTCATCATGAGCATGGTGCGTGACGTCACTCAGGGCGTTCAGGCAGCAAAACTTTTTGGCCTGCTGCTGACCATTCAAGGGGTTGCTCCCATCATCGCACCGGGGTTGGGTGGTTACATTGAGGCGCATTTCGGATGGCGGGCCGTCATGCTGGTACTGGCTGTTCTCGGTGCGCTGGTGGCGGTGAATTCGATGGCTGTTTTGCCTGAAACACTACCAACGCAAAAGCGCGAGCCATTGAATATGAGACGGGCGATCCGCACGTATGCGCGCATCGCAAAAGACAGTCGTTTTCTACGGCCCACCTTAGCGCTGTCAGCCGTGTTCTTCTTTCTCTTTGCCTATGTAGGCGGCGCTACATTTGTTTATCAGAATGAATACGGACTGCCTGCTGCCCAGTTTGGTACGCTGTTTGGCGCCACCGGCATAGCGATTCTTATCGGGGCCGTCGTGGCTACCCGGCTGGTGGGCAAGTACGGTTTGGCCCGCATGGCAACGGCTGGGGCTTTTTGCATCTTTGCAGGTTCTGTCATGGCCTACGGCGCAGCGGTCTCTGGTTCCGGTTTGTACTGGCTGGCCGCTGGTGTCGCGATAGCACTGCTTGGATTGGGGATTGCAGAAACCACATTGATGACCCTGGTGATGTCTTCGCAGACCACTGCGCTGGGTTCAACGGCTGCATTGCTGGGCGCTTTTCAGCTTGGCATCTCGGCCTTCGCCACACCGTTGACCGGTTGGGCGAGCAGCCATGGCGCCATTGCCTGGTGCGCATTCCTGATCGTCTGCGCCGTTCTGGTGGGCGCGCTGACCTGGGTCAGTGTGCGCCAGGGCAGGGCCGAGCACATCACTGCATTGAATCACTGATTAAAAGGTTATCCTGATGAAAGTGCTGAGCCCTTCGGCAGCCAGAATCTGTGACATCGCCCTGGTGCATTTCGCTGAGCGTGGATACGACGCCTCGTCGCTCAATGATATTGCTGTCGTGGCAGGTATGCGCAAGCCTTCGTTATACGCGCACTTCAAAAGCAAAGATGATCTGTTCGATGCCGTGCTGAATCTGGCGTTGGCGACGGAGAGGCATTATATCGAAGAGATGTTTGCAAGCATCCCGGCGAATAACGATGAACCCGGCAAGCTGTACACGGACAGCCTTTCAAACCGCTACGAGTCTTCCGCGGCTCTGCGTTTCCTGCTGCGCACGGCATTCTTTCCGCCTTCGGAGCTGAAGGTATCGGTTTCGAGTGGCTTTGAAGCCTATCTTGATCGCCTGCGTGAACGCTTTGGCGCAAGCCTTGAGAACAGGTATCCAGCACTGTCGGGAAACGAGATTTCGATGTTTCAGGATGCTTATCTCGGCGTTATCGACAGCCTTCATGTCGAGTTGATTTACTGTAATGAAGGCACCTACCGTCGGCGTCTTAACGCTTTGTGGCGCATTCTTGGTGATTCGCTGTCTCTGGCCGTGGGGAACTGAAAAATGGATAACTCAACCATTCAAACTGTGCAAAAACATCTAAAGGTAGAAGAATTGATCTGAGTTTCTCTGGCCGGGTTTGTCTGAACCCGGCTGTCGTTCTCCCCTCCAGCGAACGTGGCATTCAGCAAGCCTTGGAGGCTTCACCCAGGCGGTGATAGGCACGGTTGAAATATACCAGGCCCTCGTCCGCACCGCTCTGGCGAATGGTCTGGATCTCGCAGTAGAAAATACTGTGGGAACCGACTTCGTGGACCTGCACAATACGGCAGTCGAAATTCACCAGTGCTTCCAGCATCACCGGCGCACCGCTTTCCAGGGTGGTCCACTCTGTGACGGCGAAGCGTTCGTCCATCGTCAGCGTGCGGTCGGCGAATGCCCCGGACAGTTGCTGATGATCGCCACACAATGTGTTCACACACACAGAGCCGTTGCGCTTGAACTGCTCATTGGAGTGAGACGCACGGTTCATGCACACCAACAGCGTGGGCGGTGAATCGGTCACGCTACACACCGCCGAGGCGGTAAAGCCGAACCGGCCTGCCACGCCATCGGTGGTGATGACCGATACGGCACCGCCCAACATGGCCATTGCATTGCGAAAGCTGCCTACGTCTACCATGATCGTTCCCCTTAGATATCCAGCACGAGTTTTTTGGATTTGGCTCGTGAACAGCACACTAGAATTTGGTCATTGCCGGCCTTTTCATCGTCCGTGAGGTACACGTCACGATGGTCCGGCTCGCCCTCAAGCACATCGCACAGGCAGGTCCCGCACACACCCTGCTCGCAGGAGATTTCGATCTTGATGCCGACCTGCGCCAGCGCGTCAAGAATGCTCTGCCCTTGCGCCACTTGAACGGTCTTGCCACTGCGGGCTGCAACAACTTCGAAGCTGCCACCTGAGCTGTCCACGTCCACCTGGAAATATTCCTTGTGGATCTGCGCCTCGCTGTAGCCCTGCTCGCGTGCGCCCTGGATCACCCAATCCATGAAGCCGGCCGGGCCGCAGGTATACAGGTGCACGCCGGCCTCGCCCTTGCCCAACACCTTGGCCAGGTCGAGCTTCTGTTCCGGCCCTTCATCATCGAAGTGGGTGAATACCTGCGCGGCAAACGGTGCGCTGGCCAGTTCCGCGAGGAACGCACTGCGCCCGCGTTCACGCCCGCAGTAGTGCAGCTCGAAGGTCTGGCCGGCCGCGTGCAACGCATAGGCCATGGCAATCATCGGCGTGACACCGATACCGCCACCCAACAGCACTGAGCGCCGTGCCTCGCACGCCAATGGAAACAGGTTGCGCGGCGCGCTGATCTGCACCTTGCGGCCTTCGAGCAGGGTGTCGTGCACCCCGACCGAACCGCCGCGCGAGGCCGGGTCCTTGAGCACGCCCAGGCGATACAGGCTTGGGTCGGCAGGGTTGCTGCACAGCGAGTACTGGCGCACCAGCCCCGGGCCGATATGGATATCGACGTGCGCCCCGGCATCGAACAGCGGCAGCGGCGCGCCGTCACGACGGGTCAGGTCCAGGACGACAACGCCGTCCCCTTGCAGCTCGCGCTTGCGCACGACTACGTCCAACAGTTCTTCAGTCATGGTCGTTATTCCATGGAGTTCGCAAAGGCCGCCGTGGCGGCCGCTATCAGTCAGCGCATGAACAGGCCGCCATTCACATCCCAGGTCGCCCCGGTGGTGAAATAGGCTTCGGACCGTGCCAACTGCACAATCAAGTCACCGAGAAAGTCCGCATCGCCCAGGCGCTGCACCGGAATATTGGCCAGCAGGCCCGGCAGGCGTTCGGCCGGAATCGCCGCGCGTACCGCCGCCGATTCGATAGGGCCTGGGGCGATGGCGTTGACCGTGACCCCGCGCGCGGCAAATTCCTTGGCGAAGATCTTGGTCAGCGTCACGATGCCGCCCTTGCTCGCGGCATAATGCGCGCCGGTCGCGGTGCCGCCGTTCTGCCCGGCCAGGGAGGCCATGTTGATGATGCGTCCATAGCCGGTCTCGGCCATGTGCGCGCCCAGCACCTGGCAGCCAAGGAACACACTGCGCAGGTTCAGGCCGACCACGGCGTCGAATTCCTCGGGGCTGATCTGCATCAGCGGCGTGGTCTTGGTCACGGCCGCGTTATTGACCACTACGTGCAGCGCACCGAAACGCGCCAGCACCTGCTCCAGGCCCGCTTCGAAATCGGCCTTGCTGCCGGCATCCAATTGCAGCGCAAGCGTGTGTTCGCCGGTCGGGTCCAACTGTTTGGCGCAGGCCTGGGCGGCTTCAAGGTTGAGGTCGGTGACGACCACCGAGTACCCCGCCCGCAGCAGGCTGGCGCAGAAATGCTGCCCCAGGCCCTGCCCTGCGCCCGTCACCAATGCGATCTGGCTCATGTCGGCGCTCCTTAAAGGATGTAGCCGATACCGGCAAGGGCATCGTCACTGTTGATCAGGCTGACCACTTTGCGCTGGATCTTGAAACCACCCTCGCTGCGGATCAGTTGGTAGGTGAGGTCGGCGCTGTAGAACTTCAGGCTTTCCTTGCGGAACTCACGGATGTTCTGCGCGCAGCGCACCGTCACCTGCGCGCCGTCATCGGCCAGCACCCGGAACCGCGACTGCATGCGCACCGTGCGCGGTTGCGGGCTGGTGGAAATCGATTCGCCGCCGGTCAGACGTTGCACCCGCAGTTCACGCATATGATGGTCATCGTAGGCGTAGTTGAGGGTGTTCTCGAAGTCGGTTTCCCGAGGGTCGATGGGAATGATGTAGGTGCCCTTCTCGGTCCACATCTTCAACCAACCGTCGTATTCGCCGTGGTCAAGCATGTCGCCTTCCTGCCAGATGAAAGCGGTCACTTCTTGCAGTAATTGCAGATTCATAAGGTTCTCCACGGGTCAGGCCGACATCATCTTTTTCCACTGCTGATAGGCCGCGCGCATGCCGGTTTCGGCACTCACATCGGATACCAGCCCGTCTGCACTGGCCTGTTCGCCGGGCAGGCCGCGGTTGAGCATGATCCACAGGTCCTCACCGGCGCTGGCGCCCTTCTGTACCCGTTCCCAGGCCTCGGAATCGTCCGGGGTGCCGAAGCCCATCGGGCCCTGGAAGTGCTCATGCAGACGCAGGCGATAACGGTTGGCCACGGCCGGGCCGCCGTCCATGGTGATCACCGAGTGGTGGATTTCGGTCTCGGTCACCGAGATCGGTTGCAGCACCCGGAAGAACGCCATCGAGCAGGCGACGTTGGGAAACAGGTTGAGGTTGAAGCCGGTGCCGCCGACCGCACGCACGATCCGGCGCACCTGTTGCTCTTCGATGCCTTCGTCACGCAGCTCGGCCGCGAGGCCTTCGAAGCGCTCGGGGATCGGCTTGTCCAGGTCGGCTTCGAGGTCGATCAGGTCGGGGATCATCACCATCACGCTGTGGCCGTTGCCCAGGTCCTCGACGTAGCCGGGGCCCTTGACGAAGTCGAACAGCGCCAGGGTCTGCTCGTCCACCGACGACAGAAAGCTCTTGTGCACCAATGGGAAGTGGTAGGCGTCGGTGGTGTTTTCCAGCTGGATCTTCCAGTTGCCAGGGAAGCGGAAACGGTGCTCGCCCGGAACCTTGATGCCATAGCCGGCGCCCTGTTTCATGAACAGGTCCATCCATTTTTTCGCCGCGCCGAGGTAGTCCTCCAGCGGTTCGATGTCGTCCTTGAAGGTGGCGAAGATCATCCCGGCATAGCTTTCGGTGCGCAGGCTGACCAGCGGCAGCTCGGCCTTGTCGATGCAGTCGCCGTAGCTTTCCGGGTGTGGAATGCCGCGCAGCGAGCCATCGAGTGCGTAGCCCCAGCCGTGGTACGGGCAGACGAAGCTGTTGGTCTTGCCTTTCTTGTGTTCGCACACGGTGGCGCCACGGTGGCGACAGCGGTTGAGCAGCACGTGCACGTCTTTCTTGCGGTCACGCACCACGATCACCGGCTGCTTGCCGATGTAGGTGGTCTTGTAGCTGCCGTTGTCGGGGATCTCGCTTTCGTGGGCGACCCAGATCCAGGTGCTGTAGAAGATCTTCTCCAGCTCTGCGTCGAACAATTGTGCGTCGGTGTACATCGAGGTGTGGACGCGGTCGGCCTGCACCAGGTCGGCGGGGTCGACGTCGAGGTTTACAGCGGGAATCAGCTTGCTCATGGGAGTGTCCTCGTCGGCATCAAGTACGCTGAATGATCAGCTCGCGCCCAACCCGGGCTTCAACCTTGGTGTAGCGCCACAGCTTGTACGGGCCATCTCCCACTTGGGTTGTGCGAAACAGGTTGCAGGCGGCGTGCACGGTCTCGATGTCCGGCACGTCGGCCAGCAGGTAGGTGGTCCACGGGAAGCCATCGGAAGGTCCGACCATGCTCTGGTCGTCATCCATGTTGCCCAGCACCTCGACGCCGGCAAGGTCGTGGATGCCGTTCCACATCGCACTGAACGCTGCCCATACCTGCAATTGCTCGTCGCGCGCGGCATCGAAAAAATTCTGGTTGATGCCCATGCAGAACAGCACGCGCAAGGTCTTTTTATCGCTCATTTTTATTTCCTCGACGGTTAGAGGTAGCCAGGCAACGGCTGTTTGCCGAAGAACATGGCTCCGGCGTTTTGATAGGTGATGTCGCCCATGAAAGCGTGCTGGGTCACCACTTGGGCGTCGTTGACGCAGCGGGCCAGCGGGCTGTCGTTGTACACGCCGCTCATGCCCGAGAGCATCTGCGCGGTGCGCGCCACGTCAGCGGCAACGCGGGTGGCATGGGTCGACGACAGCCGCAGCAGGTTGGTCGCGGCGACAGGTACGGCGTCGCCAGCCAGTACGCAGTTCCAGGCACGATCGATGGATTCGTAGAAGAACGCACGCGCGGCACGCAGCTCGGCTTCGGCACGGGCAATGTCGACCTGGGCCAGCGGCCGATCGGCAATCGCCGGGGCGCCAGTGACCGAGACACGCCCACTGGCCATGTCGGCCAACGCATCGAGTGCCGCACGGGCCACGCCCAGGCCAACCACCGAGAGCACCTGGGTGGCGAATGACAGCGATGGATAGCGGAAGAACGCTTCGTCCAGATTCGGCAGGCCGCCGCGCACGAAGGTCCATTCCTCGGATACCCGCACATTGTCGGCGACCAAGTCATGGCTGCCAGTACCGAGCAGGCCGACGGTGTCCCAGGTTTCTTCGATGCGGATCGCGTTGCGCGGTATTACCGCAATGCGCGGCAGGCCGAAGGTATCGCCGCTTTTCGGGGCGATGCCGACACCGACGATGTCCGAACCCAGGGAACCGCTGGAGTATTTCCAGCGGCCATTGACGACAAAACCACCCTCGACCACCTCGGCCGGCTGCGGCGGGAAGATGCCGCCGGCGAACACCACGTCCGGACCGTTTGCATAAACCTTGGCGATGCTGTCGAGCGGCAGCGCCGCGAGGTAGACCGGACTCATGCCAAAACTGGCAACCCAGCCGGCCGAGCCGTCGGCCTGGGCAATACGCTCGATCACCTGGCAGAACTCGGCCGGCGAACACTCCAGCCCACCGAAGCGCTTGGGCACCAGCGCCCGGTAAACGCCGTGCTGTTTGAAGGCCTCGATCACGTCCTGGGAAATGTAGCGCTGACGGTCGAACTCACCGGTTCGGGCACGTTCACGCACGTCGACCAGCAAGGCTTCGAAGGCGGGACCACTGGCAAGCGAGCTCACCGTATCAACCGCTGGTTTTTTAAGCGAATGCATAGATTGACTCCGTTGTCAGGAACGGTATTGGACTGGACGGGAATTCAGCGTCGAGCGGGGACGCGGGGCGTAACGAGGGCGATGGATCGGCATAGTGGTTACCTTTGTTTTTGTGGGTGCCGTTGGGAGAGAATTTGAGCTCGATTACGTGAATTGTCAATTGATTTATCACCATAATTAACACCACTAATCACGTAAATTAGCGCGAAAAATGCAATTCTGTATTTATATATATATTTGTTTTTATTAGATAATAAATCAAATTAATAGCCTTGAATTACTCAAGAAAAACTTAAATTTTTTTATTTTTTAGACCATAAAAATAAATAGGGAAGCGGGCCATTACGCGCTTTGATCGTTCCCACGCGGAGCGTGAGAACGATGTCGACTGATACACCGCGTTCGCGAGCAAGCCCATTCCCACACTGGATTCCATGTGATTCTCAGCGCAGCGGCGAGAACGGCGCCGGCAGGTACACCGTGGAATGCATCTGCAACAGTTGCGGCGCGGAATTTTCCGGCGGCCAGGCGCCTTCGGCCACGGCGCGGGTGCGCACTTCAAGGCGCTGTTCCAGCGAGCTGTAGGGCCAGATGTGCAAGTAGCGCGGAATCTGCCCGCTGGTGGCATAGAACGCGGCATACACCTGGGAATAGTCCGGCCCGGTGCGCCGCTCCACGGCCTTGCCCCAACCACGCAACGTCGGTGCCAGCCCGCTGGGCACGAGGTTGTATTCGCGCAACTCATAGAACGGGCCATGAACCCCGGGAGGCAGCGGTTCGACAAAGTCGAAGGCGTTGTAATCATCCACTTGCTGTTCAAGCAGAAATTCACCAATCGCAAAGCCGTCGGACGCCAGCAGATAACGCTCGCGCTCGCGTTCTCGACAACCGCCATCGTCGAACCCGCGCAGCACCGCGATACGATTCTGCGAGCCGATTTCCGATACCCAGCAGCCCATCAAATGCACGCCCTCGCCCGCCTCGCGCAAGCTCCGCTCCAGGCGCGGCAAGGCTTGCGGCACGTGCGCACCCGTAAAGTGAAGGTCAACAGTTCGAAGTGTTTCATGGCAGTCTCCAGCGCTACGCGCACGGCACGACCGCCCTTGCCGGGCAGTCGTGGATATAAAGAATCTGGGGTTAATCAGTGCGCGTTATCGCTCACTGTGCGGCAGGCTTGGGCACCGGCAGCTCGGCGTCGCTGTTCCACGCCTGCACCGGGCGGCCGAACAGGTTTTCGGTCTGGAAATGCGCCATGCGCCACTGCCCGTCTTCCTCGGCAAAGCGCACGCTCAGACGCGCGGCGTTGAGATGGGAGGCGCCGCTGGCGAAGGTGGATGTCTGCAACATCACCCAACTGCCGACCACGGAGTCGTCTCTTACCTCGATCAGCTCGCTGGTTAGGAAGTGCACGTTGAGGGCAAAGTGCGCCGGGGTTTTCATGTAGCCGGCGAACATCGCCGCAATGGCTGCGCGCCCGCGATAGCCGCCGAAGCTCTGGACATACTTGGCGCCCTTGCCCTCCCACACCGCCTCTTCGGTGAACAAGCCGGCCAGTTCGTCGAGCGGCGTGTGGGCGTCGAGGGCGTCACACAACACCATGTAGCGGTTCATGCAGGCGCGGACGCTGTCCTGGAGCTCAAAGCGACGCAGGCGTTGTTCCAGGTCTGCGCGGGGAATGCTTGTGCTCATTTCAGCCACCATGCCCAGCGTACAGGCGTTCAAGCAGGCGACCGGCGATGGCCAGCAGTTGCTCATCCGCGCCCTTGGCGGCCACCAGTTGCAGGCCAACCGGCAGGCCCTCGGCACTGGCCAGCGGGATGCTCAGCGCCGGATGCCCCGACAGGTTGAACGGGCGTACGAAGGCGGTCATGCC
>JAFHKH010000177.1 GCA_016937595.1 Pseudomonas cedrina subsp. fulgida
CCGCTCCCACAAAAGCCCTATCCCACACTGGCTTTTTGCGTTTACTCGCCGATGGCAGCCTTGTAGCCTGCCGCATCCAGCAGCGTGTCCAGATCAGCCGCATTGCTTGGCTTGAGCTTGAAGATCCACGCACCGTAAGGGGCGGAGTTCAGCAACTCAGGGCTACCACTCAGCTCCTCGTTGACGGCAATCACTTCGCCTGCAACCGGCGCGTAGATATCCGAAGCCGCTTTCACCGACTCGACCACGCCAGCCTGGTCTTGCGCCTTGAACGTGGCGCCGACTTCGGCCAGCTCAACAAATACCACGTCACCCAGGGCTTCCTGGGCGTGGTCGGAAATCCCGACGGTCACGGTGCCGTCAGCTTCCAGACGGGCCCATTCGTGGCTTTCGGCAAAACGCAGGTCGGCAGGGATATTGCTCATAGTCTGTGTCCTCAAGAAAAAGTGTCAGCGGCCATTGGCCTGCCGGAAGGGTTAGATCAAGGTTTTGCCATGGCGTACGAAGGTCGGTTTGACCACTCGAACCGGGTACCATTTGCCGCGGATTTCCACTTCGGCCCGATCGGCGGTGGCCGTCGGTACACGCGCCAGGGCAATCGATTTGCTCAGCGTAGGAGAGAAACTACCACTGGTGATCTCCCCTTCGCCAATATTGGCGATACGAACCACTTGGTGAGCGCGTAAAACCCCGCGTTCTTCCAGCACCAGCCCGACCAGTTTGAACTGCACGCCCGCCGTTTTTTCCGCTTCCAGCGCAGCGCGCCCAATGAAATCGCGTTCGGCAGGCTCCCAGGCGATGCTCCAGGCCATGTTCGACGCCAGGGGCGAAACGTCCTGGTGGATATCCTGGCCGTACAGGTTCATGCCCGCCTCCAGGCGCAAGGTATCGCGGGCGCCAAGGCCTATGGGCGAAATACCGGCGCCTACCAGGTCGTTGAAAAACCCCGGCGCCTGGTCAGCCGGCAAGACAATCTCCAGGCCATCTTCACCGGTGTAGCCTGTGCGGCGATAAACCAATCGCCATCGGCCTGGCCTTCGAAGGGTTTGAGCTGGTGAATCAGGGTGCCACGGGACTGGGTGACCAGTTCGGCAATTTTCTGCCGGGCGTGGGGGCCTTGAATGGCCAGCATGGCCAATTCGGACCGCTCATGCAGTTGCACCTGGTAGCTGCCCAATTGCCCCTGCATCCAGGCCATGTCCTGGTCGCGGGTGGCGGCATTGACCACCAGACGATAAGCGGCCTCGGTGCGGTAGACGATCATGTCGTCCACTACGCCGCCCTGTTCATTGAGCATTGCGCTGTATAGCGCACGGCCGCAGTCTTGCAGGCGCTCGACATCATTGGCCAGCAGGCGCTGCAACCATTCCTTGGCCTGGGGGCCTGTGACATCGATCACGGTCATATGAGATACATCGAACACCCCGCAGTCGCGTCGCACCTGATGGTGTTCTTCAACTTGCGAGCCGTAGTGCAGAGGCATATCCCAACCGCCAAAATCGACCATTTTCGCGCCGAGGGCGAGATGCAGGTCATACAGAGGCGTACGCTGTCCCATGGGTTTCTCCTTCCGGGCGTGGCGAAGGTGCGCAGCATGCCGTTCGTGCCAAACGCCTTGGATGCCAAGGCCTGCAGCTACGTCCAGCGACTCGATCCGAAAGACGGACCGCACCGAATGCCGCGCATTGTAGCCGCAAGCCGTAGGACTGGCACCTAGCCGATTGGCCTGGCGGAACGTCGGATCAGCCCGATCACCGGCAACAGGCCCACCAACACCAGGGTCAGCGCCGGCAAGGAAGCTCGCGCCCACTCGCCTTCGCTGGTCATTTCAAAGATCCGCACCGCCAGCGTGTCCCAGCCGAACGGGCGCATCAGCAAGGTAGCGGGCATTTCCTTGAGCACATCGACAAACACCAGCAGTGCCGCGCTCAAGGTTCCTGGCAACAGCAACGGCAGATACACTTTGCAAAACAGTCGTGGACCGCTCACGCCCAGACTGCGTGCAGCTTCCGGCAAGGACGGACGAATGCGTGCCAGGCCGTTTTCCAAAGGCCCATAGGCCACCGCCAGGAAACGCACCAGGTACGCCAGCACCAACGCCGACAGGCTGCCCAGCAACAAGGGTTTGCCCGCGCCGCCGAGCCAGCCGGACAGCGGCACCACCAGTTCCCGGTCCAGGTAGCTGAAGGCCAGCATGATCGACACCGCCAGCACCGAACCCGGCAAGGCGTAGCCGACGTTGGCCAGGCTGATGCCGGAACGGATCGCCCGTGTCGGCGCCAAGCGGTTGGCGAAAGCCAGCACCAGCGCCACACTGACAGTGATCAGGGCGGCGATGCCGCCCAGGTAGAGGGTGTGGACGATCAGGCCGGAATAACGCTCATCCAGATCGAAGCGGCCGCGCTGCCAGAACCAGACCACCAGTTGCAGCACCGGGATGACAAAGGCACAGGCGAAGACCAGCCCACACCAACTGCTGGCCGCTGCCGCCTTGAACCCGCGCAGGGGGTACAGCGCTGTGCCACGCGGCCGCTCATTGCTCGGTCGGCTGGCGCCCCGGGCGCGGCGCTCGCCATACAACACCAGCATCACCACCAGCAGCAACAGACTGGCAAGCTGGGCTGCGCTGGACAGGCTGAAGAAGCCGTACCAGGTCTTGTAAATGGCGGTGGTAAAGGTATCGAAGTTGAACACCGAGACCGCACCGAAATCCGCCAGGGTTTCCATCAAGGCCAACGCCACCCCGGCACCGATCGCCGGCCGCGCCATGGGCAGCGCCACGTGCCAGAAGGCTCGCCATGGCGATTGTCCCAGCACCCGCGCCGCTTCCATCAGGCCTTTGCCTTGGGCCAGGAACGCCGCGCGCGCCAACAGATACACGTAGGGATAGAACACCAGCACCAACACGATGATCACGCCGCCGATGGAGCGCACACGCGGCAGCCTCAAGCCGCTGCCGAACCCTTCACGCAACAAGGTCTGTAGGGGGCTTGCGAAGTCCAGCAGGCCGACAAACACAAACGCCAGCACATAGGCTGGAATCGCAAACGGCAACATCAACGCCCAATCCAGCCAGCGCCGGCCGGGGAATTCGCAGAGGCTGGTCAGCCAGGCCAGGCTGACGCCCAGCAAGGTCACGCCGGCACCGACGCCCAACACCAGGGTCAGGGTATTGCCCAGCAGGCGCGGCATCTGGGTTTGCCACAAGTGGGACCAGATTTGCGCGTCGACAGTTTGCCAGGACAGTAACAGCACGCTCAGCGGCAGCAGCACCAGGGCAGCGACGGTGAAGACCGGCAGGTACCAGCGGCGTTGGGCGGGGTGGGCCAAGGAGACGTTCTCAGAAAAATAATGACGTGAATTCACCACAATCGATGTGGGAGCGCTGTGCCGAAAGGGGCGTGCCAGTCAATTTATCTGTGACTGACATACCGCTTTCGCGAGCAAGCCCGCTCCCACATTTAGTCCCTGTTCAGCTGGAAATTGGTTACAGGTTGAGCAGTGCCATGCGCTCGCGCACCGCCGCTTCGATCCCGGCCTCATCCAACCCGCACTCCGCCAGCATCTGCGCCGGCTTGGCGTGCTCGACATACACATCCGGCAAGCCCAGGTGCAGCACCGACTTGAGGATATTCTCCCGCGCCAGGAATTCGCTGACGGCCGCACCGGCGCCGCCCATGATGGCGTTCTCCTCGACGGTCACCAGCAACGCATGGCCGCCGGCGATTTCGCGCACCAAGGCTTCATCCATGGGTTTGACGAAGCGCATGTCGACCACGGTCGCGTCGATCTTCTCGGCCACTTTCAAGGCTTCGGCCAATTGCACGCCAAACACCAGAAGCGCAACCTTGCTGCCTTGGCGACGCACAACACCCTTGCCGATCTCGATCGGTTCCAGGTCCTTCTCGATCAGCGCATTCGGGCCGTTGCCGCGCGGGTAACGCACCGCTGCCGGGCCTTTGTACAGGTATCCGGTGCTGAGCATCTTGCGCAGTTCGTTCTCGTCGCTCGGCGTCATCACCAGCATGCCGGGAATACAGCGCAAGTAAGAGAGGTCAAAGCTGCCGGCGTGGGTCGGCCGTCTTCGCCCACCAGACCTGCGCGGTCGATGGCAAACAGCACGTCGAGGTTTTGCACCGCCACGTCATGCACCAGTTGGTCGTAACCGCGTTGCAGGAAGGTCGAATAGATCGCCACCACCGGCTTGGCGCCTTCACACGCCATGCCGGCCGCTAACGTGACGGCGTGTTGCTCGGCAATCGCCACGTCAAAGTAACGCAGCGGGAAACGCTCGCTGAACGCCACCAGGTCGGAGCCTTCCTTCATCGCCGGGGTAATGCCCACCAGGCGCGAGTCGGCGGTGGCCATGTCGCACAGCCATTCACCGAACACACCGGAATACTTCGGCCCGCTGGCTTTTTTCGGCGCAACGGCCGGGGCGTCCAGCGGTTCCAGCTTGGTGATGGCGTGGTAGCCGATCGGGTCGACTTCCGCCGGAGCGAAACCTTTGCCTTTCTTGGTGACGATATGCAGGAATTGCGGGCCCTTGAGGTCGCGCATGTTGCGCAGCGTGGCGATCAGGGTGGGCAGGTCGTGACCGTCGATCGGGCCGATGTAGTTCCAGCCCAGCTCTTCGAACAGGGTGCCGGGAACCAGCATGCCCTTGGCGTATTCTTCGGTACGCCGGGCAATTTCCCACGCGCCAGGCAGACGCGAGAGTACCTTCTTGCTGCCTTCGCGCATGCTGGCATAGGTCCGGCTGGAAAGAATCTTTGCCAGATAATTCGACAGGCCGCCGACGTTGCGCGAAATCGACATGTCGTTGTCGTTGAGGATCACCAACATGTTGGCGTCCACTTCCGGCGCATGGTTCAGCGCTTCGAAGGCCATGCCGGCGGTCAGCGCGCCGTCACCAATCACGGCGATCGCCTTGCGGTCGCTGCCTTGCAGGCGGGCGGCAATCGCCATGCCCAGCGCTGCGCTGATGGACGTGCTGGAGTGGCCGACGCCAAAGGTGTCGTACTCGCTCTCGGCGCGGCGCGGGAAAGCGGCAATGCCGTCCTTCTGGCGCAGGGTGCCCATTTGCTCGCGGCGGCCGGTGAGGATTTTATGCGGGTACGCCTGATGACCCACGTCCCACACCAGGCGGTCGTCCGGGGTATCGAACACGTAATGCAGGGCGATGGTCAGCTCGATGACGCCCAGGCCTGCGCCAAAATGCCCACCGGTCTGGCCGACCGTGTAGAGCAATTCCAGGCGCAACTCATCGGCCAGGGTTTCCAGCTCGGCTTCACCCAATCGACGCAGGCCGGCCGGCGTGACAGCGCGGTCAAGCAGGGGCGTGGATGGGCGCTTGCGGGGAATCTCTTGAAACGTCGTGGGCATCAGGCGAATCGTTATAGGTATAGAAGATGCCGCAGTTTACCTCAAGCATCGCAAACTGCGCACGCCGAGCGCCGAACTTGGCGGATAGGTGGCCGCAATGGCCGCCGTTTATCAGTGCCGGCGTTCGACGATATACCGCGCCAGGTCACGCAGTGGCGCGGCAGCCGCGTCGAAAGGTCGCAGGGCGTCCAGGGCCTGATCGCGCAGCTCAATGGCATACGCCTTGGCCGCTTCGAGCCCGAGCAGCGCAGGATACGTCGGTTTGTCACGTGCGATATCGGCGCCCTGGCGTTTGCCCAGGGTCGCGGTGTCACTTTCTACGTCGAGAATGTCGTCCTGCACCTGGAACGCGAGGCCAATGGCCCGGGAATAAGCCTGCAACGCGGCCAATTGCGCCGCGTCGGCACGGCCGCTGGCCAAGGCGCCCAGGTGCACGGCTGCTTCGATCAGTGCGCCGGTCTTGTGCCGGTGCATGTGTTCCAGCGCGGCTTGATCCAGCTTGAGGCTGACCGACCCCATGTCGATGGCTTGCCCGCCGACCATGCCGGCCGGGCCTGCAGCCAATGCCAGTGCAGTGACCATGCGCAGGCGGATCTCGGCGTTGACGCTGCTCAAGCGCGGGTCCAGCAAGGCGCTGAACGCCAGGCTCTGCAAGCCATCGCCGGCCAGGATCGCGTAGGCTTCATCAAAGGCTTTATGGGTGGTCGGCTGGCCGCGACGCAGGTCGTCGTCGTCCATTGCCGGCAAGTCGTCGTGTACCAGGGAGTAGGCGTGAATCAGTTCTACCGCACACGCTGCGCCATTCGCTTCCTCGGCTGGCGCGCCCAGTGCTTCACACGCCGCATACGCCAGCAACGGGCGTACACGTTTGCCGCCATTCATCACGCTGTAGCGCATGGCGTCGTAAAGGCGCTGCATTTGCGGGCTTGGCGCAACAAACAAGGGCTCCAGCGCCGCATTGACCCGGGCCTGGCTACTGGCCTGATACGCGTCGATCATTCGGGTTGTTCCGCATCGAAAGGTTCTTCGGCCAACTCCCCATCACGTTCCAGCAGCACCTGCACCTTCTGTTCCGCCTGCGTGAGCGCGCTCTGGCAATCACGGGTCAGGCCGATGCCTTGCTCAAACGCGGTCAACGAGTCTTCCAGCGACAACTCGCCGTTCTCCAGACGCTCGACCAGGGTTTGCAGATCGGCGAGGGATTGTTCGAAATCGAGTGCAACTTTTTTGCGGGCCATGGCGGCTATTCCGGTAGACGGTAAACCGGCGCGACACTAGCAGACATGCGGAATCTGGGCAAATGAGCGGGAGCATGAGCGCAAGCGCTTCAACCGCCCAAGTCATTGATTTGATAGCGCGTGCTGCGACCTCTGCCGGGCAATCGCACCAGGCAGTTTTTTTCCAGCAGATCGGCCAGGTGACGTGTCGCCGTGGCTTTGGATACTTTTGTTACCGCTTGGTACTGCGCAGCGCTGATGCCGTGTTCAAAATCCTTTTCCCCGCCGTCGAGCAGGCGGTTGAGCTCTTTGATCTGTTCGGCAGACAGCACGAGGTCACGATGCTGCTGCCAGAAGAGGCTCTTGTCCAGGACCCGATCAATCCGTGCCATGGCTTGCTGAACGCTCTGCAACAGGGTTTTGAGGAACCATTCCAGCCAGGCGGTGATATCCAGAGTGGCTTTTTGGCTTGACTCCAGCGCGTTGTGATAACCGGCGCGGTCCTCGAGGATGCTGGCCGACATTGCATAAAAGCGGATGGCTTGGTGCTCACCCTGGGCCAGCGCCAAATCAGTGATAGCGCGTGTCAGGCGCCCGTTGCCGTCATCGAAGGGATGGAGCGTGACAAACCAGAAATGCGCCACGCCGGCGCGCACCAGCGGGTCGAGTTCCGGTTGATGTCGGCTGGTTTCGAACCATTCCAGGAAGTCCTCCAGCGCTCGCTCCAAGCCCTTACGCGGCGGCGCCTCGAAATGCACCGTTTGTCGATCAAGCCGCCCCGATACCACCTGCATCGGCTCATCGCCGCGCAGCGCCCCGACATTCAGCGCCCGCGCGGCATAGCCAGCGTCCGGCGCTGGAAACAACAAATGGTGCCAATTCAAAAGACGGGCGAGGGTGAAGGGCTGGGCGTATTGCTGGGTGGCATCCAGCATCAGTTCGGCCAGGCCTTCACTGCGGCGGCTGACATTGGAGTCCTTCGAAAGCTCCAAACCCAGACGCCGAGCCAGCGATGAGCGTAGCGAGCCGACATTCAATTGCTCCCCCTCGATGGCCGAGGAAGTCAGGATGTTTTGCAGCAACGCATCCAGCTCATTCTGCGCATTTAACGCCTGGCTGACCGTGCCGAGCATGCCCAGCAACTTGCCTTGGGCTTGCCCGCACTCGCGCAGCAAGGGCGCAAGGCGACCTGGTTGCTAGTGAAAGTGCGGCCAGTTGGTGTGTTGCCAGATCCAGAGGGGGGGGCATTGAGGGATACCAGGATGTGTGAGCCGAATAGGAGGTTTATTCGGCTCATATAATGAGCCGATTGTGCATTCTATTTGGCTCATCGTCTATCGCAATACTTTGTTAGTAGGCGCATATCAATTTTACCGATCGCCTCTTTTTTGTGACCTCATTACTTTCGTGGTTTGGGGTATGCAGATGGTCTTCGTTGTTCACAGCTCTTCGTATGCCCAAAGCACGCAGTCATAGTCATCTAAATGGACCAGAAAAGTTAAGTGCTGGTCAGTTACCCAAAATGGATAACCGGTCGTTTCTCCTATAAGGGATGCAAGATCTTGTGCGTCCCTGAGTTCCCATGCTCTATAGGCTGTATCAAAAACCAGGAGAGTTAAGTCTGTTTTTTTTATACGTTCTGGTATTTCTTTCCAAAACTTTGGGTTGTGTTCCGTGCTTTTTTCGATGAATTCAATGGGGTCTAGAGTTTTACTCTCCGATCTAAAGAGCTTTTTTGTTATGTCTTTTATTAATGTTTTGAGCTCTTCAGTATTTTTCTTTTTGTGGTTTATCTTTAGGGTGTTGAGAGTTTCGTCTATTTCTTCTTCTAGATAGCTCATTAAGGAGCTCCTATCTTTGGGCGGCTACAGGAAGCCGTTTAAAATATATGACCTGCGTTGGTTGTCACGTTTATTGTGGTGAGCAGGCTTGCTCTGCGCTGGACTGCGAAGTAGTCCCACAACGTTGATATGCTGCTAAAGGAATGGTGGTGTTCTTACCCATATTTCCAAGGCGCTGTAGCTACCGGCTACAAAGATAGCTTCTGCGCCATTACTCGGTGTGAAGCAGTAACGTGCCCCCTATCTATATGCAACTATGGTCTTTGTGTTTTGTTTATATAGTGATGAATATCTTCAATTTTTATTTCGCGAAATCGATCTTTTATTTGCTTTAGAAGTATTTCGTTTTCATGGTTGGTCTTATAGATAAACTGAGCTGCTGCGTGTGTTTCTGCATCGTAAAACCGACATAACAATGTATTGGCTTGAGAATCCAAAAAAGACCCTATTTTCTCGGGTGTAATTTGGCTTTCAAATATTGTCATTCTGGACCAGGCTTCCTCTATTTTGATCTCGGCTTTTTGAATGATTAAAAGAGAATCGTGTGAACCCTTTAAGGCGAAATTTTCTATTTTTCTTGGCTCCCTTGGGACTTTTTTGATTGTGGAATAAATGTGGCTCTTGTGGTTTTTTTTACATAAGCCTTCACTGCTAAGCATTTTGGCTATATTTTTTTTAAATAAATACTCTTCTGTTTTTGAGTTGAAGTCGGCAGTTATAGCTGAATGCCATTGTGTTTTTACTGGCCACTCGTCCGATAGCTTGTCCATTACGTCGCACCATGACTCCCAGACGCTGTTGAAATCGTGGTCTATCAATGTTGTAGTGGTAAAAGTTGGATTGTTCGTTGGGTATATACTCTCCCATGGCCTTACTCCAAATTCATTTATATATATTGTGCCCATTTTCTATCTCTTGAAGTATGTATGTGAGTCGTCGCCAATCTTTAATGGAACCTTGATCTCATTCACAGTATTTTTGGTGTTGAAGTGTGGTCCATGATTGCCCTCTGTATGGCCTAGTGAATGCTCATAGATTCTGGTGAGATGATATTTCTTCAAGCTAAAAACGTATACGCGCCCCGTGATATGACGATCTTGATCACGAATGGGCTCCCGATAAATTTTTATCGGTTGAGTATTTTGCGGTATGCCTCCAATCTCCTTCGCTCTTCTAAACGCTCCGTTTCTAGACAGGTTTGTATCAGAGCCCTTAGGTAGCTCCACCTCCCTGTCATTAACTTTACCGCTTTCCGAAGGATCTTCGGCGTCGTGTTTCGGTTTACATCCGTCACCACCTGGGCACCTATTCAGTCCTAGCGGATCAATCCACCCAGTCGGATTGGGCACGTATTGGTACGCGTTGGGCCCACCCGCCAGCTTCACCGGGTCCGGCGTTAAATAACGACCAATGTCCGGATTGTAGTAGCGGTGGCGGTTGTAGTGCAGTCCGCTTTCCGGGTCGAAGTATTGGCCCTGAAAGCGCAGTGGGTTGTCGATTGTGTTGACGTCGAGGCGGCTGATTTCGCCGTAGGCACGGTAATGCGCGGACCAGACGATTTCGCCGTCCGGGGCGGTGAGTTCCTGCGGCGTGCCGAGGTGGTCGAGTTGGTAGTGGTAAGGCTTGGTTTCTTTTGGGCCGAAGCCTTCCAGCAGCGCCAGCGGGCGGAAGCTGTCCGGTTCGTAGAGGTAGCTGCGGTGGCGATCTTTTTGGTGTTCGGCGATGAGTTTGTCGCCTTGCCAGAAGAACTCGGTAGTGATGCCGTCCACGGTTTTGCTGATGCGGCGGCCAAACGGGTCGTAGCGGTAGCTGGCGGTTTTTCCGTTGGGTTGGGTAATGCCGATCAGCCGGTGCTGGCAGTCGT
>JAFHKH010000178.1 GCA_016937595.1 Pseudomonas cedrina subsp. fulgida
GGGCACACCGAGCCTAGGCGAGGTGCCGAGTGGTGGGGCAAGAGCCCTTTGCTTACTTTGGGGCTTTTCCAAAGTGAGTCGCTGTAAGAGCGAAACCATAAGTCGCCGTTGCCCAAATAACGGATATGTACACCCTCTACCCCAAAAGCCTGGTCGGCCCGAAGGCCGCCACGCAAGCAAGCTCCCTCGCCACACAGCGCTGATGTCGATAGACGTGGCGTGAGTGCCACCCTTCCTGGCAGTTACAGTCATTGCCGTCCCCACCGCGCATGGTGACAATCAACCTCTGTTTTCGTTGATGGATCCGGTATGTCGCAGCCTGTGTTTTTCGCCCACGCCAATGGCTTCCCTTCGGCCACCTACGGCAAGTTGTTTGCCGCGCTGGCTCCGGAATACGCGGTGGCGCACCTTCCGCAGCACGGTCACGACCCCAGGTTTCCAGTGGACGATAACTGGCAGAACCTGGTGGACGAACTGATCCATCATCTGGAGCAACAACCGGAACCGGTGTGGGGCATTGGGCATTCCCTGGGTGGCCTGTTGCATCTGCACGCGGCCATGCGCTGCCCGCAGTTGTATCGGGGGGTGGTCATGCTCGATTCTCCGGTGCTGACCCGCGCCGACCGCTGGGTGATTCTCGCGGCCAAGCGTTTGGGCTTTATCGATCGACTGACCCCGGCCGGGCGTACGCTCGGCGTCGTGAAGAGTTCAGCGACCTGGACGCCGCGCGCAGCTATTTCGCCGACAAGGCCCTGTTCCGTGGCTTTGACCCGGACTGCTTCGACGCCTACCTGCAGCATGGCCTGCACCCGGTGGGCGACCGCCTGCGCCTGCGCTTCGACCCTGCCACCGAAATCAGCATCTACCGTGGCGTGCCCCACACCAGCCCAGGCCAGGTGCGCCGCTTGAACCTACCGGTGGCGGTGGTGCGCGGTCGTCAGAGCCGCGTGGTGATGCGTCACCACGCCAGTGGGGTCGGGCGTCTGCCCATGGGAGAAATGCTCACCATGCCCGGCGGCCACATGTTCCCGCTCGAGCGCCCCGAAGCCACCGCGACCCTGATCAAGCATCTGCTCTCCCGCTGGCAAGCCCACGAGCCCGGTTGCGCATGAACACGCCGGTCGAAGAAGTGCGCCTGAGCCTGCCGCATATCGAATTGGCGGCGCATCTGTTCGGGCCCGAGGACGGTGTGCCGGTGATCGCCCTGCATGGCTGGCTGGACAACGCCAACAGCTTTGCGCGGCTGGCGCCAAAACTGCGGGGCTTGCGCATCGTTGCACTGGACATGGCGGGGCATGGGCACTCGGCGCACCGTCCTGCGGGGGCCGGCTACGCTTTGTGGGATTACGTCTACGATGTGCTGCAAGTCGCGGAACAACTGGGTTGGAAACGTTTTGCATTACTTGGTCACTCCCTCGGCGCCATCGTCTCCGTGGTGCTGGCCGGCGCGTTGCCGGAGCGTGTGACGCACCTGGGTTTGATCGACGGTGTGATCCCGCCGACCGCCAGCGGTGGCAACGCCGCCGAGCGATTGGGCATGGCCTTGCAGGCGCAATTGAACCTGCAGGACAAGCGCAAGCCGGTGTATGACACCCTGGATCGAGCCGTCCAAGCGCGCATGAAAGGCCTGGTGGCGGTCAGCCGTGAAGCTGCCGAACTGCTGGCCCAGCGCGGCCTGATGCCGGTGCCGGGCGGTTATACCTGGCGTACCGACAGCCGCCTGACCCTGGCTTCGCCGATGCGTCTTACCGACGAACAGGCCATGACTTTCGTGCGCCGGGTGGGCTGCCCGGCGCAGTTGGTGGTCGCTGCCGACGGCATGCTGGCGAAACATCCCGAATTGCTTTCCCAGCTACCCTTTACCGTCACCACGCTGCCAGGCGGCCATCATTTGCACTTGAATGATGAGTCTGGCGCGGTCCTTGTTGCAGACTGTTTCAATCGGTTCTTCCGCGCGCCTTGACTTGGGACGGTCAACTGCCGAGGCTGGGCGGATTGAAAGGGAGTCAACCATGAACAACTTCAACATCGCTATGACCAACGATGGCCAGGGCTCGTTGATCTTATGAGCGTGCGTAACGGATGTATCCGTATCCTGGGCTTGAGCCTTCTGAGCCCGTTGGTATTCGCCGCCGATGTACCGGGTAGCCAGGACTTGCCCGCCGTGGCCCGCCAGGTCGATTCGCAGATCGTTGATTACCGGCCCGCCGAAGAAAAAGAACGCATCTACCCCATGGGCGCGATCCGCAAGATCAGCGGCCAGTTGCGCTATGAAGGCCAGGCCACCGCGCGCGGCCAAGTCACCGCCATCACCTATGAGTTGCCCGCCGAACACAGCGCCAGCGCCGCGTTTACCGCCACGCGCGAAGCGTTGCAGCAAAACGGCGCGCAGTTGTTGTTCTGGTGCAAGGCCCGCGATTGCGGCGAAAGCAGCCTGTGGGCCAATGAGATCTTCGGCAACGCCAAGCTGGTCGGTGCCGATAGCCAGCAGGAGTATCTGTTGCTGCGCCTGGCCGAGACGGATTCCCTGGTCGCCCTCTACAGCATCACCCGCGGTAATCGCCGTGCCTATCTGCATCTGGAACAACTGGACGCCAGCGCGCCGCTGGGCGACCTGTTGCCCACCTCGGCCACCCTGTTGCGCGAGCTTAAAAGCACCGGCGAGCTGGACTTCCCTGCGCTGGGGGCCGAACCGGATGATACCTGGCTGACCCTGATTTCCCGTGGGCTGAACCTCGATACTACCTTGCGCGTGAGTGTGACCGGCCCGAATGCCGAGGCCTGGCGCCAGGCCTTGATCGACAAGGGCGTGCGCGCCGCGCGCCTGGAAACCGGCACCGGGGGTGACGCCAAGGGCCTGCACCTGCATCTGATACGCTAGGCGCGGCAAGGCGAACGGCCCCGTGCCGTTCGCCTACGCTGTGTTCCTACCGTCTTCTTCTAGAGATACCCCATGCTCAATAATGATCGCCTGCTGGTGCAAATCCTGCTGCTGGTGCTGTTTGGTGCCAGTTTCTGGGTCATGGCGCCGTTCTGGTCGGCGCTGTTCTGGGGCGCGGTGCTGGCGTTTGCCAGTTGGCCGTTGATGGTGCTGCTCACGCGTTGGCTGGGCGGGCGCGAGTCGTTGGCGGCCGGCATCCTGACTTTGGGTTGGATGTTGCTGGTGGCGGCGCCGCTGGTATGGCTGGGCTTCAACCTCGCGGACCACGTGCGTGATGCGGTGGCGTTGATCAAGGATATCCAGGTCGATGGCTTGCCAGCGGCACCGACCTGGCTTGGTTCGATCCCCTTGGTCGGCGAGCGGCTGGTGGCGATGTGGGACAGCATCGATCAACAGGGCGCGGCCCTCATGGTCAGCCTCAAGCCGTACCTGGGGCAGGTGGGCAATTGGTTGCTGGCGCGCAGTGCGCAGATCGGTGGCGGCATCCTTGAGCTGACCCTGAGCCTGGTATTCGTGTTCTTTTTCTATCGCGACGGGCCGCGCCTGGCGATGTTCGTCCACCGTTTGCTGGAGCGCCTGATCGGCGATCGGGCCGGTTACTACATCGAACTGGTGGCCGGCACGGTACAGCGAGTCGTCAACGGCGTGATCGGCACCGCCGCCGCCCAGGCCGTGCTGGCGCTGATCGGCTTCCTGATTGCCGGTGTCCCGGGCGCGCTGGTGCTGGGCATCGTCACCTTCCTGCTCAGCCTGATCCCCATGGGCCCGCCGCTGGTGTGGATCCCGGCCACGGCATGGCTGGCCTGGAAGGGCGATTACACCTATGCGGTGTTCCTCGGCGTGTGGGGCACGTTCATCATCAGTGGCGTGGACAACGTGCTCAAGCCCTACCTGATCAGCCGCGGCGGCAACCTGCCGCTGGTGATCGTGCTGCTCGGCGTGTTCGGCGGCTTGATCGCCTTCGGTTTCATCGGGCTGTTCATCGGCGACCTTGCTGGCGGTGGCCTACAGCCTGTTGACGGATTGGAGCGCGACCCAGGCTCAGGGGCGCCGGGAAGATAAACCGCTGTAACGGTTGGGTGAGGGCTCGTGTGGGAGCGGGCTTGCTCGCGAATGCGGTGTTCCAGTCACAGGACGCATTGACTGACCCGCCGCTTTCGCGAGCAAAAGCCCGCTCCCACACAAAACCGCTTCCACAGTTGAATCGGTGTCGGCATCAGGCGCGAGGCAACCACATCACCGCAGTCAAGCCACCACCGGGCGTATCTTCAAGGTCCAGCCGACCGCCCAGGCGTTCGGCCGCTTCCTTGGAAATCGTCATGCCCAGGCCGACCCCGCCCGAGTTGCGGTTGCGTGAGCCTTCCAGCCGATAGAACGGCTCGAACACCGCTTCACGCTGGTCGGCTGCGATGCCGGGGCCATGGTCGATCACGCGGATGACAAGGGCCTCGCGGCTGTCCGCCAGCTCGATGCGCGCCGTACCGGCGTAGCGCAAGGCGTTGTCGATCAGGTTATTGAGGCATGAGCGCAACGCCATTGGCTGCACCTGCAACGGCGCGCAGGTGCCAGCAAATTGCACATCGCTGCCCTGGTCCTGGGCGTTTTCGCTCATCGATTCGACCAGCGCCTGCACGTCCAGCCAATGCCGGGTTTCACTGGTGCGTTGTTCGTGCAGGTAGCTCAGGGTGGCGTCGAGCATGCCGATCATGTCGTTCAGGTCCTGGCGCATCTGGCCTTGCAGCCGGGTGTCTTCGATCTGTTCCAGGCGCAGCTTGAGGCGTGACAAGGGGGTGCGCAGGTCATGGGACACTGCACCGAGCATGCGTGCGCGTTGGCTGACCTGCTCGCGAATGCGCCGTTGCATCAGGTTGAAGGTCGACGCCGCCTGCCGCGCCTCGCGCGGTCCGGACTCGTCCAGGGGTGGGCTGTCGAGGTCCAGGCTCAAGCGCTCGGCGGCGTCACTCAGGCGCCGGATCGGCCGGCTCAGCAGCTTGGCGCCATACCAGGCGGCAATAATCAATGAGATGAACTGGAACGTCAGCGGTACCAGCGGGCCACCGAACCAGGGGCGGTGACGTTCGTTGTGCAGGGGTTTCATCGAGCCGTCCGGTTGCTCCACAAAGAGCGACTGGGGCGGCGGCGATGGCGGCGGGCCGTAATGGTGAAACCAGATGAATGCCAACACATGCGCCAGCACAATCGCCACCAGTAACACACCGAACAGCCGACCGAACAACGTGTTGAACGCGTTGCGCATCAGCCAATATCCCTCGCGTCGAACAGGTAGCCTTCGCCCCGCACGGTCTTGATCAACTGCGGTGCCTTGGGATCGTCGCCGAGTTTTTGCCGCAGGCGCGACACCAGCAGGTCGATGCTGCGATCAAACGCCTCGATGGAACGGCCACGGGCGGCATCCAGCAACTGCTCGCGGCTCAGGACCCGGCGCGGACGTTCGATAAACACCCACAGCAGGCGGAACTCCGCATTGGACAACGGCACCACCAGGCCATCGTCGGCCACCAGTTGGCGCAACACGCTATTGAGCCGCCAGTTGTCGAAGCGGATATTGGCGCGCTGTTCGCTGCGGTCATCGCGCACGCGACGCAGGATCGTCTGGATCCGCGCAACCAGCTCGCGCGGCTCGAATGGCTTGGACATATAGTCGTCGGCGCCCAGCTCCAGGCCGATGATGCGGTCGGTGGGTTCGCAGCGGGCGGTGAGCATCAGGATCGGAATGTCCGACTCCGCGCGCAGCCAGCGGCACAGCGACAGGCCATCCTCGCCCGGTAACATGAGGTCGAGTACGACCACGTCGAAGGTTTCGGCCTGCATGGCCTTGCGCATCGTGGTGCCGTCGGTGACGCCGGTGGCCAGGATGCCGAAGCGGGCCAGGTAGTCGATCAGCAGCTCGCGGATCGGCACGTCGTCGTCGACGATCAGCGCACGGGTGTTCCAGCGCTTGTCTTCGGCAATGACCGCGCCTTTTGGCTGGTCGTTCAAAGAGAGGGAAGGGGTCTGCATGATGCGATCGTCTGCCGTGTGGTTGCAGTCAGCATAAGCGCCCAGCCCCATGGCTGGAAGTGCTGGCGGGCGGGTCGTGCCGAGAGCCTGGGCGTGGCGCATGTTGTGGGCGTGTCATGAATGTATCAGCTTTGAAACAATTACCTGAAAGGCCCGCCGGACGGCGCCTGGTCAGTATTTACCGATCATCGGATCCCGCAACCGCGCTGCTTGCGCTACAATCCGCGCCGATTTCGACTTGCCTGAGAGCCCACGCCAATGACCGTCTGCCAGACGCCTATCATCGTCGCCCTGGATTACCCCACCCGTGACGCCGCACTGAAGCTGGCCGACCAGTTGGACCCCTCGCTTTGCCGGGTCAAGGTCGGCAAGGAACTGTTCACCAGTTGCGCCGCGGAAATCGTCGGTACCCTGCGTGACAAGGGCTTCGAGGTGTTCCTCGACCTGAAATTCCACGATATCCCGAACACCACCGCCATGGCGGTCAAGGCCGCCGCCGAAATGGGCGTGTGGATGGTCAACGTGCACTGCTCCGGCGGCCTGCGCATGATGACCGCGTGCCGTGAAGTGCTGGAACAGCGCAGCGGTCCCAAGCCGTTGCTGATCGGCGTGACCGTGCTGACCAGCATGGAGCGCGAAGATTTGGCCGGCATCGGCCTGGACATCGAGCCTCAGGAGCAAGTATTGCGCCTCGCCGCGCTGGCGCAGAAAGCCGGTCTGGATGGCCTGGTCTGCTCGGCGCTGGAAGCCCAGGCACTGAAAACCGCGCACCCGTCGCTGCAACTGGTGACCCCAGGGATTCGCCCGGCGGGCAGCGCCCAGGATGACCAGCGCCGCATCCTGACCCCACGCCAGGCACTGGACGCGGGCTCGGATTACCTGGTGATCGGCCGCCCGATCAGCCAGGCGGCGGATCCGGCCAAGGCGTTGGCGGCAGTCGTCGCCGAGATCGCCTGACTGCTGGAGCGAGCACATTCAAACTGTGGGAGCTGGCTTGCCTGCGATGCGGGCAACTCGGTCTGTCTGTCTACCGAGTTGATGCTATCGCAGGCAAGCCAGCTCCCACATTGACAGTGTTCACAGTGGGTTCAGCAGTGTGTCAGTTGACCTTCAGAACCAACTTCCCGAAGTTCTCGCCGTTGAACAGCTTCATCAACGTCTCCGGGAACGTCTCCAGCCCCTCGACGATATCTTCCTTGCTCTTGAGCTTGCCCTGCGCCATCCAGCCGGCCATTTCCTGGCCGGCGGCGGCGAAGTTGGCGGCGTGATCCATCACCACAAACCCTTCCATGCGCGCGCGATTGACCAGCAGTGACAGGTAGTTGGCCGGCCCCTTCACGGCCTCTTTGTTGTTGTACTGGCTGATGGCGCCGCAAATCACCACGCGGGCCTTCAGCGCCAGGCGGCTGAGCACCGCGTCGAGAATGTCGCCACCGACGTTATCGAAATACACATCCACGCCCTTGGGGCATTCGCGCTTGAGGGCGGCGGGTACGTCTTCGTGCTTGTAGTCGATGGCGGCGTCAAAGCCCAACTCCTCCACCAGGAACTTGCACTTGTCGGCACCGCCAGCAATGCCCACCACGCGCAGCCCTTGATCTTGGCGATCTGCCCGGCAATGCTGCCCACGGCGCCGGCCGCGCCAGAGATCACCACGGTTTCACCGGCCTGGGGCGCGCCGGTATCCAGTAGCGCGAAATAAGCGGTCATGCCGGTCATGCCCAAGGCAGACAAGTAGCGCGGTAACGGCGCCAGGGCAGGATCGACCTTGTAGAAACCGCGCGGCTCGCCCACGAAATAGTCCTGAACGCCTAAGGCGCCATTGACGTAGTCGCCGACGGCGAATGTCGGGTTGTTCGACGCGATCACTTTTCCCACGCCCAGCGCACGCATCACTTCACCGATGCCGACCGGCGGAATGTAGGACTTGCCCTCATTCATCCAGCCGCGCATGGCGGGATCGAGGGACAGGTATTCATTGCGCACCAGCACCTGGCCTTCTCCAGGCGTGCCCACCGGGACTTCCTGGTAAGTGAAGGTTTCCCGGGTGGCCGCGCCGACCGGGCGCTTGGCGAGCAGGAATTGGCGATTGGTCTGGGCGGTCATGGCAGGGACTCTTCTGGAAATGAACCTCAAGTGATAGACCTTGAACGCTTCAGGGGCAAGGTTCACCGACGCCGCGAATGCTGGTCGATAGCTGTGGCTGATAGTTATCCGGTGCCTGTTATCACTGCGATCCATGCAGCCCTAACCGGCCTTCTGATAGTGCTGACGCGTCCGGCGTGGCGTTGGCTAGACTCGGCTTCCGGTTACATTTCCTACAGGACATCCCTATGAGCATGACGTTTTCCGGCCAGGTTGCCTTGGTGACCGGTGCCGCCGCCGGTATTGGCCGCGCAACTGCGCTGGCGTTCGCCGCCGAAGGCCTGAAAGTGGTCGTCGCGGACCTGGATGCGACGGGGGGCGAGGGCACCGTCGCCCTGATCCAGCAGGCCGGCGGCGAAGCGCTGTTTGTACGCTGCAACGTCACGCTTGAGGCCGATGTGCAGCAGTTGATGGCTCAGACTGTCGCCGCCTATGGCCGCCTGGACTATGCCTTCAATAATGCCGGGATCGAGATCGAGAAAGGCAAGCTGGCCGACGGCAGCCTGGATGAATTCGACGCGATCATGGGCGTCAACGTCAAGGGCGTGTGGTTGTGCATGAAGTACCAGTTGCCGCTGCTGCTGGCCCAGGGCGGCGGGGCCATCGTCAACACCGCGTCGGTCGCCGGTTTGGGGGCGGCGCCGAAAATGAGCATTTATGCGGCGTCCAAACATGCGGTGATCGGCCTGACCAAATCGGCCGCCATCGAATATGCGAAGAAGAAAATCCGTGTCAATGCGGTGTGCCCGGCCGTGATCGATACCGATATGTTCCGGCGCGCCTATGAAGCCGACCCGCGCAAAGCCGATTTTGCCGCCGCCATGCACCCGGTCGGGCGCATCGGCAAGGTCGAGGAAATCGCCAGTGCGGTCCTGTATCTGTGCAGCGATGGCGCGGCATTTACCACAGGCCAGGCCTTGGCGGTGGACGGTGGCGCAACGGCGATCTAGGACCTCGCGTCGCCCTCCATTCGAAAAGGTTTGGCAGGGCTGTGGGGCGTTTCCATGGCGGGCAGTGCGCTTTGTCAGAATGTGTATCACTAAGTAAATAACTCAATAAAATCAATAATTTAATAAAGCTTGGCAAGCGGATGCCGCAGGCTTCTGTGCTTAACTGTTCAGGGTTGAATAACAAACAGTTTAAGTGAGTGGCGCATGGATTTAGGGATCGATCGACAAGCCCTTGTACCGGTGGTGCAGCAAATCATCAGCGCGGTGGCGCAATGGATTCGCAACAGTGGCGCGAGCCCCGGCACGCGCTTGCCGTCCATCCGGCAGGTGGCTCTCGATAACCTGCTGAGCCAGTCCAGCGTGATCGAGGCGTTCGAGCGGATGGTCGCCCAGGGCTTGCTGGTGGCGAAGCAGGGCTCGGGTTTCAGGGTGGCCGAGCCGCCGCCGTCGCAGGAAGCCCAGTGGTACGAAGGCGCGGAGCGGGAATGGGGAGCGTTCCTCGATAATCCGTTGGGTGAGCTGAAACTGGGCTGCGGTTGGTTGCCGGATGCCTGGCGTGAAAGCGACGACATCAGCTACGCGATTCGCGAAGTTACCCGTACCGACACCGCCGGCCTGTTCAACTACAGCACACCGTTGGGCCTGTCGGCGCTGCGCGAGCAACTGCTCAAGCGCCTGACCCAGGCCCATATTGCCAGCCACCTTGACTGTATCCTCACGACCGCAGGCGCCAGCCATGCCCAGGACTTGCTGATACGCACATTGCTCAAACCCGGGGACTGTGTGGTGGTTGAAACGCCGGGCTACGCCAACCTCTACCGGCAACTGGCCTTCCACGGCGTACACCAGTTGCAAGTGCCGCGCACCTGCGGCGGCCCGGACATCGCGGCGCTCGAGGCCCTGTTGCAGCGCCATCGCCCCAAGTGTCTGTTCATCAACAGCCTGTATCACAACCCCACGGGCTCAAGCCTGTGCCGCACCGTCGCCGAGCGTTTGTTAGTGCTGGCACGGCGGGAAAACTTCCTGATCATTGAAGAGGATGTGTTCGGCGACTTGCAACACAGCAACTGCACGCGGCTTTCGGCATTACCCCACGACGACCGGGTGATCTACGTCGCGAGCTTTTCCAAGACCCTCAGCTCTGCCCTGCGCGTGGGCTATCTCAGTGCGAGCACGGCGATCATTGCGCAATTGGCCAGCCTCAAGACCCTGACCGGGTTTGGCACCTCGCGGTTTGCCGAGACGGTGGTGGCGACGCTGCTGGCTAACGGCACCTATCGCAAGTGGGTGCAGCGCCTGCGCAAGCGGCTCAATACGCAGATGGCCGCGACGTTGCAGGTGCTGGAGGATGAAGAGTGGGAAGTGTTCGTCGCCCCCGCCGGCGGCATGTTCCTGTGGGCGCGACCAGGGACGGGGGATCGTTCGCGGCTGCAAGCGTGCGCGCGGCGGCTCGGCGTTTTGTTGTCGCCGGGGGCGCTGTTCCATCCGGCGGGCGAACCCAGTGAGTGGCTGCGCATCAATGTGGCGTACGCCGGCGATCAACGGGCCTTGGCGCTGTTTCGCGCAATGGGCCCCGCCAGATCGACCTCGACCGTCCTGAAAACGACGAGAGGCTAGCTTTTTGCCATTATTGTGGCGCCAACGACTTGTGTTCGATGCCCTGTGGTTGCGAATCTCGTCTATGTAAACCGGGCTTGATGGCATCTGCCATTGCGAGAGGATACAAGGCAATGATTTCGGCCATGCAACGACAATTCGCCAACCTCGGGATGGCAAAGAAACTGGGCCTGGGCTTTACCCTGGTGCTGCTGTTGACGGCCCTGGTCGCGGCCATCGGCGTAGGGGCCCTGCAAACCGTCGGGCAACGGTTTGAGGGCCTCAAGGCCATGTCGTCGCTCAACAGCGGCTTGCTCAAGGTGCGCCTGATCGAGCAAGACTATGCGCTGCATGCCGACCCCAAGGCCGTCGATGCCCTGCATGAAAGCGTCGATGCCCTGGCTGCGCTCGCGGCCAGCCTCAAGGCCGAGTCGGCGGCCAACGTGCCGGTGATGACCGACGTTGAACTTGCCTTGGCCGCCTACCGCAAAGCGTTCGATGAGTTCGTCGAACTGACCCAGTCCAAGGACCTGGCGCTGGAAATGGCCAGTTGGTCAGTGTCCAGCGTCGCCAATAACCTCGACGTCTTGCAGGCCGGGTTGGCCGATGACGGTGCCTACAGCCTCAAGGAAAGCCAGGGCAAGGAGGGCGCGGAATTCATCGAGCAGGCCGGGCAGATCAGCCAGGTATCACGCCTGATGCTACAAGCCATGAACGAGGCCCATGTCCGTCTGGACCAGAGCCGCAAGGCGAGCGATGAAGACGCCGCGCAGGGCAAGATCGAGCAGGCCGATCAAGCCCTGGCCCAGGTCGAGCAACTGAAAACCACGGTCAAGGACTCGGGCTACCAGACCGTGCTCAATGAAGTCTCCGGGCATATCGCTGCATTCAGTGAAAAGCTGGGCGAGTACACCGACCTGCTGGCCCAGGAGAAGGTGGTCTACCAGCAACTGCGTGATCGTGCCGACCAGGTCGTCAGCCGGGTCAACCTGGCTTACGACGCCGAAGACCAGTCGATGCAGGCGCAGTTGAAGAAAAGCGCGTTGCTGATCATCGGTTCTTCGGGCCTGGCGCTGCTGGTGGGGTTGATTGCGGCATGGCTGATAACCCGATTGATCGTCGCGCCGCTGCGCAGTGTGATCGCCGTGGCCCGGCAGATCGCCGCCGGCGACTTGAGCGGGCGCATGGACGTCAGCCGCCGCGATGAAATCGGCCAATTGATGCAGGCGATGCAGCAGATGGGCAATGGCTTGAGCCAGATGGTCAGCGGCCTGCAGGCCGGTATCGAACAATTGGCCAGTTCGGCGCAGTCATTGTCCAGCGTCACCGAGCAGACCAATGCCGAAGTCAGCAACCAGAAAGAAGAAACCGAACAAGTTGCCACGGCGATGAACCAGATGACCGCCACCGTGCACGACGTGGCACGCAACGCCGAAGAGGCCGCGCAGGCGGCGCAGACGGCGGATCACAAAGTCGACAGTGGCCAACAGGTGGTGCGCCAGAGTTTGCAGCGCATCGAACTACTGGCCACTTCCAGCACCCATGCCAGCGCCAGCATCGAAGGTTTGAGCGCGGAGATCCAGCATATCGGCAGCGTGTTGAGCGTGATCAAAAGCGTGGCCGAACAGACCAACCTGCTGGCCCTCAACGCCGCCATCGAAGCCGCCCGCGCCGGCGAACAGGGCCGCGGCTTTGCGGTGGTGGCCGATGAAGTGCGCGCATTGGCCAAGCGCACTCAGCAATCGACCGAAGAAATCGAGCGTCTGGTCGCTACCTTGCGCAGTGCGGCGCAGTCTTCGGTGGAGCAGATCCAGCAAAGCGGCGAGCTGGTGAAACTGGCGGTGAGTGACGCACTGGAAACCGAAAGTGCCCTGGGCAGTATCGCGGCGGCGGTGTCGTTGATCCAGCAGATGAACCAGCAGATTGCGGCGGCGGCCGAGGAGCAAAGCTCGGTGGCCGAAGAGATCAACCGCAGCGTCACCAGTATCCGCGCCAGTGCCGATCAGTCGGCGCTGAGCATGCAGGGCAACGCCGCGTCGAGTATTCAACTGGCGCAGTTGGGGGCGGAACTCAAGGGCATGGTGGGGCACTTCCGGCTGTGATCGCTGCGCGTACGCAGCGATCACGGGGGAGGGCGGTCAGGCGTTGTTGGCGAGGAAGGTCAGCAGCGCTTCGTTGACGAAGTCCGGATTTTCCCTGGCGCTGATATGGCCAGCGTGCGGGATCAGGATCAGGCTGCACCCGATCAAATCGGCCATTTCCTGGGACTCGGCCGGCGGGCGTGGTTTGTCCTGATCGCCGCACAGCACCAGCGTGGTGTCGGCGTCCAGGCGCGGCAGTTGGTCCAGTACATCCTCTCGACTGAAAATCAGCCGTCCCAAAGGCACGACGCTGTGCACCAGGCGATCACGCGAGAAATTCTGCAGGGCCTGGCGGAAATCCTGGTACAGCGCCGATTCGCGATCGATATCCGGGCGGAAGAAGATCGGCGCGACCACATCCAGCAGCGGCGCGGGAATGGTGCCGGCATCTTCGATCATCTTGAACAGCGAGAAGTAGTACTGGCGCGTGGCCTCGGGCTCGGCGCGAGGTAAGTGTCCATCAGCACCAGGCTGTTGACCCGCTCTGGCGCCAACAACGCCAGGCGCGCGCCCCACATGCCGCCCACCGACAGGCCAACCAGGTTGACTTGTGCGATGTCCAGTTGATCCAGCAGCATCAGGGCCTGGCGCGCAAGGTCATCGAGGGAGCGGGTTTGCGTGGGCAGCGGACCTGATTCGCCATGCCCCCACAACTCCGGAACGATCACGCGGTACTGCTGCGACAGGGCTTCGATCTGGGGTGCCCACATGCCACTGTCCCACAGGTAGCTCGAGCCCAGCAGGACGACGGGGCCGGAACCCTGGTCGAGATAATGCAGCGGTTGTCCGGCAATGATGGCGACAGGCATAGCGGGCCTCTGACTTCATGGAGTTAGAGGCACGTTTTTACGCTAGTAGCGGGCCAGGGGATAGATCCAAACTGATGGCACTTGCTGTAAGCGGGCCTGTCGAGTCTTCGCAGCGCCCGCGCTGTGGGGGGGGGGCGAAGCCCGCTCCCTGCATCAGTCGTAGATGACTTTCTTTTTCCATTCGGCGTCGGCCTCGACTTCCTTCATGCCCTCGTTCAGTTCGTTGACCTCCTCGGCGGTCTGCTTGCTGTTGGCCAGCACCGTGGAGTTGGCGCGGGCCAGTTGGGCTTCCAGTTGCTGCAGCTGTGCGCTGTAGAGCACAGGCTCCGGTTGTTTGCGCAGGTACTGCGCGCCGCGTTCGAAGGCCAGGCGCGCCTGGCCTGGCTGACCTTGTTGCAGGGCATGCTGGCCGAGGTTGTTGAAGAACTCGATATGCAGCAATACCAGGATATGGCGAATTTCCTTGATCCAGTGCTTGGCCTCGTTGGGCGGCAGGAAACCGTCCTGGGCGGCACGGGTGACCTGGCCATGCAGGGCTTCGAGCAGGAAGCGCACGTCCTTGGCCTTGGCTTCGGTCTGGATCGGGGCGGGCGGGTTGCTCACCGGGATCGATTCACCCTGGGCCACCAGCGCATTCAGCTCGGTGATGCGGGCCTTGATCGGTGCACTGTTCTTGTTGAGGTTCAACAGGCGCTGATTGACGTTGAGCTCAAGGCGGGTCAGCAACAGTTTGAGCCCAGGGGTCATCAACTGGCCAGGGAAGGTCTCGGTGATTTCACCGCAACGGCGCAGGCGATCGTTAAGCTCGATCTCAGTGCGCTTCTTTTCCAGCTTGTTGTTTTCCACCACGTGGTTCATATAGCCAATGGCGATCAGTATTGCGATCCCGGCTATTACCAGCAGGGTGATCATGAGTGGTGTCACCGGTGCGACCTCTTTATAGGGTTTACAGCGTGGAGTGTAGTGACTGGGCGATCCGGCGGATAGAACAGATCGACCAGTTGCTCAGGTAGTTTGCTTCTATATAAGTGGATCTCGGATGGATGCACATTGCCATCATTTGCTGCCGCGAACTATAGCGTCTTGTCCGGTGCCAGAATATAGGCGTTGAGCCCAGGACCGGCACAATCGCCTCGCGAGCCCGAAAAGCGGGGCGAAGTCATTGATTTAAATAAATTTATCCTTGGGGGTTGACGACCTTTCAATCCATCCATAGAATGCGCGCCACTTACAGCGTAAAGCACACAGCGGAACGCGGTAGGGAGTGAATGTTGTACGTGTGTCCCCTTCGTCTAGT
>JAFHKH010000179.1 GCA_016937595.1 Pseudomonas cedrina subsp. fulgida
TCGCGAGCAAGCCCGCTCTCACATTTGTTCTGTGGTGTGTTCAGGTGGGTGGTCCATTTCAGGGCAGTGCGCAGAAAACGATCGCAGACAGCGCAAGCCGAATTGCAGCTGCCAGGAGGGGGAATTACGAGGATTCGGGGGCGTAAGAAGATGTAACTAACTCCCCACCCTAACAGCGTTTTTGCTTGTCGTCAGGCTTAATTTGTAATGTGGGATTTATCTTTGCAAAGGGGTTGAATTGTTTCAGCAGGTGCTCAATTGTGTAATCAAGAGGTCATGGTTTCACCACCCCGGTGTAGCAGTTGTGATCTCTGGCGAGCTAGCTGAAATAAGGGAAGAACTATGCAAATCCAAGTCAATAGCGATAACCATATTGAAAGCAGCATCCGACTGGAGGAGTGGGTACGAACTACCATTGAGAGCACGCTCGAACGTTACGAAGAAGACCTGACCCGAGTGGAGGTCTACCTGCGGGATGAGAACGGCGACAAGCCCGGTCCCCACGATTTAAGTTGCCGCCTGGAAGCGCGCCCAAAAGGCCATCAAGCGCTGTCGGTCCTGCACAAGGCCGATACCCTGGAACAGGCGATCGACGGTGCGGCCACCAAGCTGGAGCATGCGTTGGAACATCTGTTCGGCAAACTGCAAGGCAAGCCCCGCGCTGCCGGAAAAAGCCAGCCAACCACCAAAGTCAACGAAGATGAGCTTGAGCAGGAGTTTCTGGAAAATGAACGGGCCGTGTTCAACAGCTGATCGTTTCTTCACGCTTGACTAAAAAACGCCTGCATGTGCAGGCCCGTTTTCGTTTCAGGCGGTTTTAAAACGTGATGGAAGTCTGCACATAGACTGTGCGCGGCTCGCCCACGTACTTGCCCTTGTTGTTATCGTCGAACGAACGGGTGAAATACTGGGTGTTGAAGATGTTTTTCACCCCCACCGCCACATTCAGGTCCGACAACTGCGGGCCGAAGTCATATGCCGCGCGGCTGCTGAACAGCATGTAGCCAGGGATGCGCCCGTTGGCGCCATCGGCCGTTTCCCTCTCGGTGTTGGCGTTGTCGGCGAACTGGCTGCTCTGGTAACTGCTGTCCAGGTTGAGCTTCCAGCGGCCTTCGGTATAACCCACGCCCAGGGTGCCTTTGTGCTTGGACGAGAAGGGCACGCGGTTGCCTTTGTTCGGGCCGTCTTCGCGGATGGTGGCGTCGACATAGGCGTAAGTGGCGTACACATCAAAGCCGGCCAGCGCCGGGCTCAAGCCATCAAGTGCGTAGTTGACGCTGGTCTCGATCCCCTGATGGCGGGTTTCGCCGCGGGCAATCACCGAATCGTTGGTCTGGTTGCTCTCGTACTGGTTGTCGAAGTTGATCAGGAACGCGCCGATTTCCGCGCGCAGGGTGCCGTCGTCGTAGCGGGTACCGAGTTCCCAGGTGCGGGCTTTTTCCGGTTTCACTTCGCCGCTGGTCACCCGGTTTGGCATCTGGCTGTACTGCACGCTGCCGAACGAGCCTTCGGTGTTGGCGTAGAGGTTCCAGTCGTCGGTGAGGTGGTAGAGCACGTTCAGCGCCGGCAACGCGGTGTTGTAGTCGCCCTTGTATTTGACGTTGGTCAGGTTGTTGGTCTGTTGCGACTCGATCATCTCGTAGCGAATGCCCGGCGTGAGGGTCCACTTGCCGATATCTATCCGGTCGTCGATAAAGAATGCATTGGCTTCGGTGCCGCCACGGGTGTCACGGTCGTTGCGGCTATCGGTGCTGGGGATCTGCTGGTTGGCGGCAATCGGCGTGCGGTAGCGCAGCTCGTGGCCCGCCTCGTTGATGTAGCGGTAGCCGACGCCCACTTCGTGGCTGGTCGGGCCCAGGTCAAAGCCCTGGGCGAAGCGGGTCTCGATGCCGCGCACCCAATATTCACGCGGCGACAGCGAGAGGAACGTGCCCTGGTCAAGGTAGCCGCTGCGCAATGTCTTGGTAAAGAAGCTGTTGATGGTGAATTCGCGACGGTCCTGCTCATAGCGATAGCCGACATTGAACAGGGTGCGTCGGCCCCAGAACTTGTCGTAGGCGCGGGTGGACTGATACGGGTCGGCTTTGTAGTCCGCAACGTTCAGGCCTCCGGGCATATCGGCCTGGCCTTCGTAGTACTGCGCCATGGCGTTGAAGCTGTTGGCGTCGTCGAGTTGGTATATGCCCTTGAGGATCAGGTCGTCGATACGCGTGTCGCTGTTCTCGCGCCAGTCGCCGCCACGGGTGCCGGAGTACAGCAGCGCACCGCCCAGGCCGTTGTCGGCGGTGCCGCCGGCCAACAGGTTGCCGGTGGTCTTGAAGCCATCATGGCTGGAGGAGGGGCTGGTCTCGGTCTGCAAGCCGCCTTTGACGGTGGGCGTATCCGGGATCGCGCGGGTCACGAAGTTGACCACGCCGCCAACGTTTTGCGGGCCGTAGCGCACGGCGCCGCCGCCACGTACGACATCCACGGCGTCCATGTTGCCCATGCTGATGGGTGCGAATGAAAGCTGCGGCTGGCCATACGGTGCGAAAGGCACCGGGATACCATCCATCAGCACCGTGGAGCGCGACGCCAGGCGCGGGTTGAGGCCGCGAATGCCGAAGTTCAGCGCCATGTCATGGCTGCCGGTGCCGTTGTTGTCCGGGGCGTTGACGCCGGGGATGCGGTTGAGCACGTCCTTGGCCTGGGTGGCGCCCTGGCGCTCGAATTGTTCGCGGCGGATCACATCACGGGCGCCGGGGTGTTCGAACACATTGGTTTGCGCCGCGTCGCCGAGCCAGTCGCCGACCACGCTGGAGGTGCTCAACTCAATGCTGGCCGGCGCCGTGGCCGGTTGCAGGCTGTAGGCGTTGTCGCCTTCGGCGCGGGCTTGCAGGCCGGTGCCTTCGAGCAGTTTCTGCAAACCATCCGCCGCGCTGTAATTGCCGGACAAACCACGGCTTTGCATGCCTGCCGTGACCTCGGAACCGAAGGAAATCAACACGCCCGCTTCACGCCCGAATTGATTCAGCGCGGCTTCAAGCGAGCTCGGGGCAATGTGATACGGCTTGGCGTCGGCCGCCATCGCTGGGGGCAGCACGGTAAGACTGAGGCTGGCGCCGAGCAGGAATTGGCGCACGGTGCGGGCGAGAAGCGTCGGTTGCTGGGGCATGAAGAGCGGTCCTGAGAAGGAAGGATCAAGGTGGCTTGCCTTCTCTGTCACGCGAGGTGTGGAAAACGGCTCACACATTTTAAAAATAATTCAGGCGCGTGCCTGGACGGTCACCCAGTAGCGGGTAAAACGTCGCACCTTGACCGGCAAACTCACTTCCAGCAGGTCGAGAATGCGCTCACTGTCGTCCAGCGGGTAGCTGCCGGATATCAGCAGGTCGGCCACCTGTGGGTCGCAATTGAGCTGGCCGCGGCGGTAGCGGCCGAGCTCGCCGAGGAAATCTTCCAGGCGCATGTGGGCGGCAACCAGCATGCCATCGGCCCAGGCGCCGCTGTTGGTGTCGGTGGGCCGTGGGGTGTCCCAGCCTTTGCGGGTGACGTTGACCTGGTGCGATGCCTGGACGGTCAGCGGCAGGCCGCTATAAGTGTTGGGCATCACCTCGACACGCCCGCTCAATACCGCCAACTGCGTGTGATCGCTGAACTGCCGCACGTTCAAACGCGCCGCCTGGCTGGTGAGCAGGCCCTGGCCGGTCAGCACCTGCAGCGGTGCGTTGCCGGCGGCGCCGGTCAACAGGATCTCACCTTCAAGCAGGCGAACCAGGCGCTGCTGGCCGTCGAAATGCACATCCACCGCACTGCCGGTGTTGAGCTGCAACTGGCTGCCGTCGGCCAGTTGCACCTTACGTCGCTGGCCGACCGGGCTGCGGTAATCGGCGCTCAGCGGCGGCAGGATATGTTGCTGGCGCAGGCTCCAGGCGGCGGCCGAGCCGGCACCGAGGATCAACAGCAGTTTCAGCGCCTGACGGCGGCTGGTGGACGTTGGCGCGTTCAGTGCCGCATGGGCCAACGGCGAAGGCATGCCGCGCAGGCGCTGGTTGACACGCTGCATGTGGTCCCACGCGCGCTGGTGGTCGCTGTGGGCATTCAACCAGTGCTGCCAGGCCGCTTGCTGGCGCGGGTTGAGGGCGCCTTGCTGCATTTCCATCAGCCAGTGCACGGCTTGTTCGGCGACTTGAGTAGAAAAATTCATAGGGCGAAGTAGCAGCGCATGGCCGCTTTGTTCAGGTGGCGTTTGACCGTGGCAATGGAAATGCCCAGTTCTGCGCCGATTTGCGCGTAGGTCAGGCCATCGAGTTGAGCCAGCAGGAAGGCGCGCTTGACTTGGGTTGGCAGGCCGTCGAGCAGTTGATCCAGCTCAAGCAGGGTTTGCAGGATGATTGCGCGTTCTTCTTCCGACGGCGCCACGTGTTCGGGCATTTGCGCCAATGCATCGAGGTAGGCGCGCTCCAGGTCCTGGCGGCGATAGAAATTGAACAGCACGCGCTTGGCGACGGTGGTAAGGAACGCGCGGGGCTCGATCAGCGTCGGCGTTTCTCGAGCGCTGAGCACGCGGATGAAGGTGTCCTGCGCCAGGTCGGCGGCGCTTTCCGGGCAGCCGAGCTTGCGTCGCAACCAGCCGGTGAGCCAGTGGTGATGGTCGTTGTACAGAACTTCGACAATGTTGGACGGGCTCAACTGGAACGCTCCGCTGGCATCGGTATGCTTTAGAGAACAAGAATTGTTCTCATTGTAGAGAGCGTGAAGAGCTTCGGCAATCCTGCCATGGGTATATCGACCCACGCTCTGAGGTTTACGCATCTTCTTGTGGCGAGCGGGCTCCTCCTAATGCCGTTCAGTTAAGCGCAGAT
>JAFHKH010000018.1 GCA_016937595.1 Pseudomonas cedrina subsp. fulgida
TCGGCGAGGGCTGGGCCGGGATGGGCACGCCCCATGCCATTACCTTGTCGGTACGTGATAGCGCCGCGCTGCTGGATGCCACTGCAGGGATCGACCTGGGCGCACCCTATGCCGCGCCCATGCAGATGCAGCCCTATACCGCGGCGCTGCAGCGTGACCCTCGGTCGCTGCGTATCGCGTTGGTTGAACAACTCGGGCCTTGGCCGACCTCCAGCGAGAGCGTCGACGCCGTTCGCCAGGCCGCAACGTTGTGCCGATCCCTGGGTCACCACGTTGAACCCGTCAGCTTGCCCGTTGTGCTGCCGGCGTTTCTCGATCAGGTTTTCACGATCATCGGCGCAAGTACCCGCCACTATCTCGACGTGCTGGGCCAGATGCGCGGTTTCGCGGTGCAGCCTGAGGAACTGGAAGCCCGAACCCGGATTATCTTGCGCAGCAAGGGCGATGTAAGTGGTGCCCAGTACGCCGGCGCGGTGGAGGGGATTCATGCCTTGGGTCGGCAGTTGGCGGTGTTCATGCAGGATTACGACCTTATCCTCACGCCAACCCTGGCACGCGCGCCGGCCCCCATCGGCGAACTGGACCTGCAAGACGATAGCTTGAGCCTGGAAGAGCTGATTGAACGGTTCCACAGCTACTCACCGTTTACAGCACTGTTCAATGCCAGCGGACAACCGGCGATGTCGGTGCCGTTGTACTGGAGCGTTGCCGGCTTGCCGATGGGGGCCCACTTCGCCGGTCGCTTTGGCGAAGAAAGCACGCTGCTTGCACTCGCCGCGCAACTGGAGCGCGCCCAGCCCTGGCGCGGGCGTGTGCCGCCGGTTAATACCTGTGGGTTGTCAGTCTCGGCGTTGTAATCAGTATCGCCGTACGGGGAGTCAAGACGTTGGTGCCCCCGACCGCGACCGACAGTCTTTTCAGACTTGAAATGGTAATGAACCACAGCAAAATAAAGGCGATACGACTTAACGAATAATTACCCTCTTACGTTTCGTTCCCGTAACAAGTGTCAAAAATGATCTCTGGAAAGAGATCCATTTTTTTATGAAATGAAGCTATCGATCTTTGTCGGTCATGGCTTCGCCAATACAGCCTGCCCGAGGACGCCTAGAGACTCTCAGGGTCCCCAAAAAACATCTGAATCCGCGACCGCAACCACCGTTCCCCCGGATCATTATCCTGCGACCCACGCCAGGCCATGTGCAGTTCAAAACTGCGCACTGGCAGCGGCGGATCTTCCGCTCTCAAGCCACCCGCCGAGGTCAGCGCCTCGGCCGCATAGTCCGGCACGGTCGCCAGAATATCGGTGCCCGCCAGCAAGGTGCCCAGGCCGTTGAACTGCGGCACGGCGAGGACCACGTGGCGTTTGCGGTCGAGTTTTTCCAGTTCCTCGTCAATGAACCCGCTCAAGTCACCGGCAAACGACACCAGTGCGTGGGGGCGGGCGCAGAAGTCGTCCAGGCTCAGGGAGCCCGGTACGCTGTCGGCGCGCAGCAGTTTGGGCAGGCTGCGGCGCAGCACTTTGCGCTTGGCGTTGGCCGGCAGGTCGGCGGTGTAGCTCACGCCGATGGAGATTTCGCCGGAGGCGAGCAGGCTGGGCATCAGAATGTAGTTGACGCGGCGCACCACCAACACGATGCCGGGGGACTCGGCGCGCAGGCGTTTGAGCAGTGGCGGCAGCAGGGCGAATTCAACGTCGTCGGACAGGCCAATGCGGAACACGGCGGTGCTGGTGGCCGGGTCGAATTCGGCGGCGCGGCTGACGGCGGTGGAAATCGAATCCAGGGCCGGGGAGAGCAGGGCGAAGATTTCCACGCACGGGCCGACGGTTCCATGCTGCGGCCGGTGCGCACGAACAGCGGGTCGTCAAACAGCCCGCGCAGGCGCGACAACGCCGCGCTGATGGCCGGCTGGCCGAGGAACAGTTTCTCGGCGGCGCGGGTCACGCTGCGCTCATGCATCAAGGTTTCGAATACGATCAACAGGTTTAGGTCGACACGACGCAGGTCGTTACGGTTCATCTTGTGTCCTGAAGGAGTCAGCTGACTTGACGAAAGCGATCATATTTAGAACCCATGAGATTCCATTCATAAGCATGACCGGCATGAATCTTACGGGGAAAGGCTGTTACTCTGCACAGGAAAATTGAGTTTTCCTACGATACATGAAGGCTATTCCGCAGAGGCGGAATCAATGATGGGCATGTTGACTATTAACGGCGACCGGTGGTCTTACCCGCAAAGCCCAGATAGAGTTCATGGCATTAGAAGTTACTTTGACGAGGTTTGCGATGTCCCGCACGATTCGTTTTCACAAGTTTGGTCCGGCCGAGGTGCTCAAATGCGAAGAGCATGCAGCCGCGCAGCCCGCACCGGGCGAAGTGCAGGTGCGTGTCGAGGCGATTGGCATCAGTTGGTATGACATTTTGTGGCGCCAGAACCTGGCGTCGTCCCATGCTCGCCTGCCGTCCGGCCTTGGCCACGAGATGGCCGGGGTGGTCGTCGCTGTCGGCGACGGCGTGGATGACTTGGCAGTGGGCGATAAGGTGGCCAGTTTTCCGGCCGAAAGCCCCAATGATTACCCGGTGTATGGCGAGCAGATCGTCCTGCCCCGTTCGGCCTTGACCCGCTACCCGGATGTGTTGAGCCCTATCGAGGCCAGCGTGCATTACACGCCGCTGCTGATTGCCTACTTTGCCTACATGGACCTGGCACGGGTTAAACCGGGGCAATTTGCCCTGGTGACTGACGCCAGCCACTGCGCTGGGCCGTCCTTTGTGCAACTGGGCAAGGCCTTGGGCGTGCGGGTGATTGCCGCCACCAAGGACAGCGCCGAGCGCGAGTACCTGTTGTCCCTGGGTGCCGAAAAAGTCATCGTCACCGAAGAGCAGGACCTGCTGATGCAAATCAACAAGTTCACCGACAACCGCGGTGTCGACGTGGTGTTCGATGGCTTGGGTGGGCCGCAGATGTCGTTGCTCGGCGACGTACTGGCACCGCGTGGCAGCCTGGTGCTGTATGGCTTGCAGGGCGGCAACCAGACGCCATTTCCGGCGTGTGCGGCGTTCCAGAAGAATATTCAGTTCTTTGTGCACTGTATTGGCAACTTCACCGGCAAACCGGAGCTCGGCATCGTCCAGGACCATGTCGCTTTGCAGCGGGCGCTGCGGGATATCAATCAACTGACCGCCGACCGCGTGCTGGTGCCGTTGAAAACCACCGTATTCCCGTTCAATCAGTTCGTCGAAGCACACCGCTACATGGACGAATGCCCATGCCGCGAGCGGGTTGCCTTGCAGGTTGAAGCTGTTTAGGGCGTAGGAATGTTCTCAAATGAGCATTCCTGGCCGGTGACGCATGGGGCAAATGCGCCATAAGACAGGGCTTAACTCAGCCTGCCCCTCAGGTGCCAAGCTGGCACTTTAACCCCCTGAATCCTGAGTTTTTCGTTGACGCCGCCCTGAATGCCAGTGCGGCGTCTTTGTGTGCGCGTGATTTACCGAGCCAGCGTTATTCATCTGCATGGGTTTTCGGCAGGGTTCTGTATCTATTAATCATTATTCCAGCACCGATAATTGCGCCTTCACTTTCATCTCAAGGACTGAGCAATGATCGACTGTCTGACACTTGCGTCGCGAGCGCCTGCAACTAATGCCGCTGTATACACTGGCCGCCAGGGAAATAGGCGGGCCCGTGAGCGGCGTCAATACAATAAGTTGGAAAGTTTGTCGTGGTTACTTGTAAGACGCTTCTTTTAATAGCGGGTCAAAGGCGTGTAAGAATTCGTCAGAAAAATCCTAGGACTCTGAGAAGACCTGCCAAGGCCCAGTAAAACCTGCGTGTCGCGGTGTTTCAGGGGGCGGGTTCTGCACGAAAGGCACCCATGCCATTTTGTTATGCGGTGCTAGTGTCTAGTCATTCGCGCACAAGGTTGCACGCACATTTCTTACACGCGTAACAGGTCGAGCAAATACTGTCAGCAGTTGCTTGGAATTGATATTTGAACTCAGGTAATCGAATGATGAGCACTATTCACGAGCAGGCCATGACTTATGTTTATCAGCAAGTTCTGCAACGTTTGATCGGGCATTTTACCCGCGAAGAGCGAACGGCCCTCCAGTTGTTGGTCCAACGCATCATTGTCGCCGCCGGAGGCATGGAGCAAGTCGGCGGCTACAAAGTGCTGGTGGCCCATGGCGGCGGCGAAGTGAGCAGCTACACCTTGGCGCTGTTGCGTGCCGCGCAGTTGACCATCGCCGGCCGTGCCCCGCGCACCTTCCTCTTGCGGGTTGCGACATTGAGGCATGCGGGCATGACCGAGAGCACGCTCGATGGCCTCAATCAGGGCTATGGCCGCCTGTTCCTGCACGATGACCCAAGGGTCGAGCTGCTGATGGTGGAAAATCAGGAAGTATTGCCTTTCAACCACTTGCGACCCGCTTCAACCAACGGCCGGACAATCAGCCAGCGCAACATGGTGATGATGGGGCACTTGAGCTCCGGCGACTGCCGCGCCACGTTGTGCAGCGACACCTACCTGGCGCTGGGGGATTTTTACCAGCGCGTCACCTGCTGGCAGGGCGGCGTGCATGCATTGGTCAGCGGTGACTCACCGCGCAAGCAAAGTCATTTTCTCGCCTGGCTCAAGAGCATGGCACTCGGCGCGGGCATGGCCATGCCCGATGCATGGCCGTCTTCGCTCACCGGGCTGTTCGCCCGCATGGACGAATGGAGTACGGGTTATTACCGCCATGTGTACGGCGAACATTATGTCGAGAGCGAGCGGCCGAGCAAAACCAGCCATCGCCACCTGGCCTACATCAGTGTCGCCGATTTGCTGGACGACATCGACCTGCGTACCTCGACCATGCTCACCGAGTTCATGGCCTTTGCCCCTGACCCGATGGGGTTTCACTTCACCCATCCGGGCTATTCCAGCCCGCGGCTGATGGCCCATCTGCGCGGGCTCCAGGCCGAGTGCCTGCGAGACCTGACCTACGCAGAAGGGGTGCAGGGTTTTATCCAGCAGTCAGGCAGGCACCTGCCGGAAGCGTTTCTCGCGCAGGCGGGGACCCGCGAAGGGCGCAGCGAATCCAGCGCCCATGCCCAGCAGTTTTTTGGCTTGGACGAGACTCAATTGATCTGCCTGCTGTTTTCGCCGTTTGTCCATCACGGTGAACGGCTGGAAGGTTATTTGCGCCAATGCCATCCGGGCATGCTGGTTGCGCTGCCTGAGCTGCACAAAGTCCTGCAGGGCCAGCTATCGGCCGACATGCTGCAACAATGGGCCACTGACACCAGCGGCTTGCCGTTGCCCTTGTTGCAGCACCTGTATCGCAAGCGGCCGCTGGCCAATGCGGGCGGCAAATTGCGCAGTGCCGGCGTCACGGCCCATGGCGGCGGGCAGGCCTGTCAAATGTCCGGGCGATGACGCTGCGCGGCGAACGACGGGTGGATTTCGCGTATCAAGCGGTTTACCGCTACATGATCAACCTGATCAACGACGTCAGTACCGATGCGCGGGTAAAGCTGCCGTCCCTGCGCCAGTTGGCGGCGCGCCTGAACGTATCGATCTCGACGGTCCAGTACGCCTACTCGTTGCTTGAGAAGGAAGGCAGGATCTATTCCGTGGCCAAGTCGGGTTATTACGCCTGGCCGCTGTCGGCAAACCCGGCGGCGGGAGCAGGGGGGGACCTGCTTGACCGCCTCTACGCAGCGGCGCGGCGCCCGGGCATGGTGGTGCTCAGCGGGGACGACCCTTCGCTGCTGGCCTCTCTGGACGGCAACCTGCTGCGCCTGGAGCGCGAGTTAGTGCGTCAATACCCACGGCAGTTGCAACCCTGGGCCCAACCTTGTGGGGTGTGGGAGCTGCGCGCGGCGCTGGCGGCGCGTTATACCTCCTCGCCCACGCACTGCTGGCAGGCCGATGACGTGTATATCGGCGCCGATTTGCGCGGAGTGCTGGATATTCTCATCGAGGTCCTGGGCCTGCAGGGAACCACGGTGATTGTGGAATCACCGTGCGACTGGCTGATCCTGCGTCTGTTCCAGGACGCCGGCGTGCGTATTATCGAGTTGCCCTGGACACCTCAGGGCCGCCTGGACTTGGTGGCGCTGGACCAACTGCTCTGCGATGAACCGGTGCATCTGGTGTTGCTGTCATCCAAGGTCAGCCTGCCGGCAGCGCCGCCATGCCGACTCAAGACCGCCTGGCCGTCGCGCAGATGCTCGATCAGTACGGGTGCTGGCTGCTGGAAAACGACACCTTTGGCGAATTGAGCTTCAAGGAACCGCAGGCGGCGCTGCGCGAGTTGGTGAACCCCGAACGATTGATGGTGTTTTCGTCTTTCGAGAAAGTACTGGGGTCGGAAGCACCTTATGGTTACCTGCTCTCTCGGCACATGAGCAGCGAGTTGCAGCGTCAGTTTTTGCTGCGCTCCTTTCGCCTGTCGTCGATCCGCCAGCGCGCCATTGCCCGCTTGTATCAGGGCGGGCGCATCGACCAGCACCTGCGCGCGCTGCGCCTGCAGCTATGCCAGCAGGCAGAAGAGATGCAGCAACGCCTGGAGCAGCACTTGGGCGACCAAGTGGCCTACCGTGCACCGGCTGCCGGGGCGACGTTCTGGCTGGGCTCCACAAGGCCGGTGGATATGCGCCAGGTGTTCCAGCGTTTGCTGGCCCAGCAGGTGGTGGTTGCACCGGGTGAGCTGTTCAGCGTCAGCGGCCTGCATCAGCAGCATTTGCGCCTGAGCCACACGTTCCACGGGCAGACCAACCTGGATATTGCCCTGGCAGCGATAAGCCAAGCGCTCTATCAGGCACAGACGGAATGATGGCGCGAAGTTTCTCTTAACTTTGTAGGATCGATAACGTCGCGCAGCAGTCGAACACTCAGTAAACTGCCTTCATTTCCGATTCTTCTTTGCGAGGTCCATGCATGACAATCAGTCCTTTTGCGGGCAAGCCGGCGCCAGCCCAGTTGCTGGTGGATATCCCGCGACTGGTCACGGCCTATTACACCGGCCGGCCTGATGCAGCCATCTCCACCCAACGCGTCGCTTTCGGCACCTCGGGGCACCGTGGCAGCTCGTTCGATTTGAGTTTCAACGAGTGGCACGTACTGGCTATCAGCCAGGCCATCTGCCTGTACCGCGAAGCCCAGGGCATCGACGGCCCTCTGTTTGTTGGCCTGGACACCCACGCGCTGTCCACGCCAGCCGGGGCCAGCGCCCTGGAAGTGCTCGCCGCCAACGGTGTGCACGTGATGCTGGCCGAAGGCGATGAATACACGCCGACGCCGGCAATTTCCCACGCGATCATCTGCTACAACCGTGGCCGCACCCGTGGCTTGGCCGACGGTATCGTGATCACGCCGTCGCACAACCCGCCGCAGAGTGGCGGCTACAAGTACAACCCGCCCAATGGCGGCCCGGCCGATACCCACGTGACCAAGTGGATCGAAGCCAAGGCCAATGAACTGCTGGCCGCCCAACTGGCCGGGGTCAAGCGCATGCCTCATGCCCAGGCCCTCAAGGCCGACACCACCCATCGCCATGATTACCTCAACAGCTACGTGGCCGACCTGGTCAATGTGATCGACATGGACGCCATCCGCAGCGCAGACCTGCGCCTGGGCGTGGACCCCTTGGGTGGCGCGGGCGTGCGCTACTGGTCGGCGATTGCCGAGCACTACCGGCTGAACCTGGACGTGGTGAACACTGAAGTCGACGCCACGTTCCGCTTCATGAGCGTGGACTGGGACGGCCAGATCCGCATGGACCCGTCCTCCAGCTACGCGATGCAAGGCCTCATCGGTCTCAAGGAACGCTTTGACGTGGCCTTCGCCTGCGACCCGGACCACGACCGCCACGGCATTGTCACTCCGTCCGGTGGTTTGTTGGCACCCAACAATTACCTGGCGGTGTCAATCGACTACCTGTTCCAGAACCGTCCCGATTGCGCGCCGACGCGGCCGTGGGCAAGACCGTGGTCAGCAGCGGCCTGATCGACCGCGTGGCCGCGCGCATTGGCCATCGTCTGTATGAAGTGCCGGTGGGCTTCAAATGGTTCGCCGACGGTTTGTTCGACGGTTCGTTGGGGTTTGGCGGCGAAGAAAGCGCCGGCGCTTCGTTCCTGCGCAAGGACGGTACGGTATGGAGCACTGACAAGGACGGCTTGATCCCCGCGCTGCTGGCGGCGGAGATGACCTCGCGCAAAGGCCAGGACCCGAGCCAGATCTACCGTGGCCTGACCGACGCCCTGGGCGAGCCGTTCGCGATTCGTGTGGATGCCAAGGCCACCCCGGCGCAGAAAGCCTTGCTGGGCAAGTTGTCGCCCGACCAAGTGACCTCCACCGAGTTGGCTGGCGAAAGCATCCAACAGATCCTCAGCCACGCGCCGGGCAACAACCAGGCGATCGGCGGGCTGAAGGTGATGACCGAAAACGGTTGGTTCGCCGCACGGCCATCGGGTACCGAGGATATCTACAAGATCTATGCCGAGAGTTTCGTCGGCGAAGAGCACCTCAAGCAACTGGTGGAAGAGGCGCAGGTATTGGTAGACGGTGCTATCAGCGAATAAACCGCCAACCTCAAAGGATAGCGACTCTCCCTATCTCTGTGGCGAGCGGGCTTGCCCTAATGCCGTTCAGTTAAGCAAACGCAATCTCAAAGCAATGAAGATCAACTGTGGGGAAGCGGGCTTGCCCGCGAAGGCGTCAGTCCAGCA
>JAFHKH010000180.1 GCA_016937595.1 Pseudomonas cedrina subsp. fulgida
GACATCCGGGGCCACCGATTCCACGGTGTTGACCCAGGCCCACGAATGGCCAAGGCAGGCTAAAAAGCAGAAGGCCGAAACCACCAAGGGCGGCCGGCCGCTGAACAGCAGCCAGGAAGCATCCAAAACCGCTAACTAACGGTCAGCGCGGTCCCCTTGTGGGAGCGGGCTTGCTCGCGAAGGCGGAGTGTCAGCCAACACATTCAGCGGCTGGTCCACCGCTTTCGCGAGCAAGCCCGCTCCCACAAGTGTTTCCCACCGACCCTTGGAATATCGCCCCTCAGATTTTTACCCATGCCCAGCCCCTCGACGCCCCTCGACGCCTGCCAACTGCAGATCCCGCACACCGAACAGGTGTGCGCCTGGTTGATGCAACATGCCGGCTTGAAAACCGTTGACCTGGAGCGCGCCCGACGCCTGTCCCAGGAAGGCGGGGACACCGAGTTGCTCGGCCTGCTCACCCGGCTGGGGCTGGTCTCCGAAGTGGAGCTGGCCCGGGCCTGGGCTGACTTGCTCGGCGCACCGTTGTGGCTGGCCGATGCCGCGCCACCGTTGCTGGACCCCTTGCCCCTGCTGACCGAACGCTTCATGCGCCACTACCAGGTGGTGCCCGCAGGCTGGAGTCAGGGTGGCCTGCGGGTCCTGGCGGCCAACCCGTCGCAGGTGTACCCGTTCCAGGCCATCGCCTATGCCTGCGGCGTACCGGTGTGGCTGGCCATCGGCCCGCGCAACGAGGTCGAAACCCTGATCGAGCGCTACTACGGCCAGGGCCGCTCGGCCATGGGCACCCTGATCGAAAACCTCGACGAGCAGGGCGGGGCGCTGGAAGACATCGAGCACCTCAAGGACATGGCCTCCGAAGCCCCGGTGATTCGCCTGGTCAACCTGATCCTGCAACGGGCGGTGGAACATCGCGCCTCGGACATTCATATCGAACCCTTCGAAAACCAGCTCAAGGTGCGCTATCGCATCGACGGTGTGCTGCACGAAGCCGAGGCGCCGCCGTCCAGTTCCTCGGCGGCGGTGATTTCGCGGGTGAAGATCATGGCGCGCCTGGACATCGCCGAGCGGCGCTTGCCCCAGGACGGGCGCATCATGCTGCGCATCCAGGGCAAGGAACTCGACTTGCGTGTGTCCACGGTGCCCACCAGTTTCGGCGAATCGGTGGTCATGCGTTTGCTGGATCGCCAGACCGTGAGCTTCGACTTCCAGGGCCTGGGCTTTGACGGCCAGCGCCTGGAAACCTTCCTTGAAGTACTGGAACGCCCCCACGGCATCCTGCTGGTTACCGGCCCCACCGGATCGGGCAAGACCACCACCCTGTACACCGCGTTGTCGCGCCTCAATACCGCCGAGCGCAAGATCATCACCGTCGAAGACCCGGTGGAATACCAGCTCGAAGGCATCAACCAGATCCAGGTCAAACCGGCCATCGGCCTGGACTTTGCCGGCGCGCTGCGCTCCATCGTGCGCCAGGACCCGGACGTGATCATGATCGGTGAAATCCGCGACCTCGAAACGTGCCGCATTGCCATTCAGTCTTCCCTGACCGGTCACCTGGTGCTCTCGACCCTGCACACCAACAGTGCGGCGGCGAGTATCACGCGCTTGCTGGATATGGGCGTCGAAAGCTACCTGATCGCCTCGACAGTCAACGGCATCCTCGCCCAGCGCCTGGTGCGCCGGCTCGATCCGGCCACGCGTGAAGCCTTTGAAGCGCCGCCGCAACTGATTGCCGAACACGGCCTGGACCGGTTTACCGAACAGCGCCCGATCATGCTCTACCGGCCCCGCGCCGACGCACCGGGCGGTGGCTACCATGGCCGTAGCGCAATCACCGAACTGCTGGTGATGAACGACGAATTGCGCAGCCTGCTGATGCGCCAGGCCGACGCCGCCACCCTCGAACAGGCCGCTCGCCGTGGTGGCCTGCGCACCTTGCATGAAGAGGGCTTGCGCCAAGCCGTGGAAGGGGTCACATCACTCGAAGAAGTGCTGCGCGTCACGCGTGGGGAGGGCGCGTGAGCCTGTTCAAATACCGCGCGCTCGACAGCCAGGGCCAGGCGCAAAATGGCACCCTGGAAGCCCGGGACCAGGACGCCGCCGTCGCCGCGCTGCACAAGCGCGGTCTGCTGTTATTGCAGATCGAAGCCGCGGGTGCCCAAGGGCTGCGCAACGCCTTTGGCCGGGGGCAATTGAGCGGCGCGGCGCTGGTCAGTTTCACCCAGCAATTGGCAACGTTGCTGGGCGCCGGCAACCGCTGGAACGTTCGCTGGGCATTTTGCTCAAGCAGCCCGGCCACCCTCAAACCCGCGCGCTGATTGAACGTATTCGCGAACACGTAAAGGCCGGTCAGCCCTTGTCCAAGGCGCTGGAAGAGGAGGGCAGCCAGTTTTCGCCGTTATACCTGAGCATGGTGCGTGCCGGCGAGGCGGGTGGTGCGCTGGAAGACACCCTGCGCCAGCTCAGCGACTATCTGGAGCGCAGCCAGTTACTCAGGGGCGAAGTGATCAACGCCCTGATCTATCCGGCATTCCTGGTGGTGGGCGTGCTCGGTTCGCTGGCGCTGTTGCTGGCTTATGTGGTGCCGCAGTTCGTGCCGATCTTCCAGGACCTGGGCGTGCCGATCCCGCTGATCACCGAAGTGATTCTGGCCCTCGGCCAATTCCTCGGTGCCTATGGCCTGGCCGTGCTGGCCGGCTTGATCGCGACGATCTGGGCACTCGCCGCCCGCCTGCGCGACCCCCAGCGCCGGGAGCAACATGACCGCCGCATCCTCGGTATTCGCCTTATCGGGCCGCTGCTGCAACGGGTCGAGGCCGCCCGTTTGGCGCGCACCCTGGGCACTTTTGCTGAGTAACGGCGTGGCGCTGCT
>JAFHKH010000181.1 GCA_016937595.1 Pseudomonas cedrina subsp. fulgida
CATCGGCAACCACTGCAAAGCCCCGCCCGGCTTCACCGGCGCGGGCGGCTTCGATGGCGGCGTTGAGGGCCAGCAGGTTGGTCTGGTCGGCAATTGAACGGATCACCGTGAGCACGCCGCCGATGGTGGCCGATTCTTCGGCGAGTTTTTCGATCATCTGTGCGTTCTGCTGCACTTCGCCGACCAAGGCATGCAGCCCGGTCAGGCTCAGGCCGATCACCCGCTGGCCTTGTTCCACCGCTTGGCCGGCGCTGCGGCTGGCGCCCGCGGCCTGGCTGGCATCGCCGGCCACTTGCTGGATGGTCGCTTCCAGTTCGCCCAGCGAGTCACGGATTTGCGCGGTATCCCCGGCCTGGCGTTCGGCGCCGTCATGCAGGCCGCTGCTCAGCTCGGCCAGGGCGCGGCTGCTGCCGGCGACCTCTTCGGCGTTGCCGCGTATGGTGCCGACCAAGTCCACCAGATAGGCGCGCAAGCGCTTCAGGGACGCTTCGATATCGCGCAGCTCGCGGTTGGTCTTGCCCAGGGCAATCGGCTGGCTGAAGTCGCCTTCGGCCCAGGTCGACAGCGCCGGTGCCAGGTTGGTCAGCACCCGAGCCAGGCGCCGTTGCAGCGTATCGATCAACAGCGCAATCAGCAGGATCAAGCCGATCATCACGCCCTGCATCAGGCGCACTTCGCCCTGGATAATGCCGTGCTGGGCACGCACCACCGGCTCAAGGCCGGCGATGGCCTGTTGTACGGCATTGATCTTCAGGTGAGTGGCGGCGGCCAGGTCGGCGCGTTTCTGGATCTGCTCGCGGGTGCGCTGGAGTTCGGCCGGGTAGCGCGTCAGCAGGCTGTTGAGCTCGCGCTTGAGGTCGACGCCGCTGTCCTGGGCTTCGCTCTTTTCGGTGTTTTCCAGGCCCATCAGCGCGGAAAAATCATCGGCGCTGGATTCGTTGCTCGCCTTGACGCCCAGCAACGGTAGTTGCTCCAGCACGTCCGCCTGGCTGCGGATGGTGCCGATTTCACGCTCCACGTCAGCGGCGAGTTCCGCGCGCCCGCTGCTCACCAGTTTGTCGCGCGCCAGTGACAGTTTGCCCAAGTGCTGGGCGGCGGCGAGCAGCGGCGGCAGGTAGCGTGCGGCTTCGGCGGAATTGACGCCGATGGCGTACTGGCTCAGTTGCTCCAGGTTCGCGCCTAATTCGCGCTCCGCTTGCAGCAGCAAGGCCTGTGGGTCGCCTGCGAGTTTGCCGGCGGCCAGCAGGTCGGTCTTGCTGAACCCGTCCAGGTCAACCAGGCTGGGGCGCAGGTTTTGCGTGAGGTTTGCCGGCAGTTCATCCAGCGCGTGCAACAGGCCCTCCAGGCTCTGGCTGGCGCTGCTCAGGCGCAGCGCATCGCCGCTGGCCAGGTAGTCGTCGATATTGCGCGCGGCCTGGTTCTGGAACGTCTGCGACAGCCCCAGGTAACGTTCCATCAGCAGATAAGGCCGCTCCAGCGCCCGTTGCGACCACCACAGCGTCGCCCCCAGCGCCAGGCACACAGCCACCAGCAGAAGAGTATTGAGATTGGTCAGCAGCTTCAGGCGCATGCGTGGTTTCAACCGACAGCAAAAGATAAGTGCCTGAAGTTATTGCGTTTCCATTACAGCGTTATGACTGAGTCGGTGGATTCCGATGAAAAGATGGCACTTTGCCTCGGTGCGTGCGATGCCTGCACGCGGTTGCGCCCGGCGTGCTTGGCGCGGTACAGCGCTTCGTCGGCCTGGGCCGCCATCATCAGGCTGTCGGAACCGTCGCACAGCTCCACCAGCCCTGCACTGAAGGTGCACCACAAATCGTGGGGCTGTGCCGGGTAGTGGATTTCGGCAAAGCGACCACGGATTTCATCCAGCACCTGGCACGCCGATTCCAGGTCGGTGTCGGGCATCACGATGGCGAACTCTTCGCCGCCGTAGCGCCCGATATAGTCGGTCTTGCGCAGGCGCTGCTTGAGAAACAGCGCCAGGCTCTTGATCACGCGGTCGCCCATGGGATGGCCGTGGCTGTCATTGACCCGCTTGAAATGGTCGATGTCGAGCATAGCAAAGCTCAATGGCTTGTTTTCGCGGCGTGCGCGAAAGCTGCAGTCTTCGAGCAATTGCAGAATGTGGGTGTGGTTGTACAGGCCGGTCAGGCTATCGCGCACCATCCGTGCCTTGAGGTTGCGCGCACGCGCGGCGCGGTTGCGCACCGTGGTGATCAGATGGCGCGGCTTGATCGGCTTGGTGAGGAAGTCGTCGCCGCCTTCGCTCATGGCGTCCAGTTGCTTGTCCAGATCGTCTTCGGCCGACAGGTAGATAATCGGCACGCTGACGTAACGGTCGTTGTGGCGGATCACCTTGGCCAGTTCGGTACCGGTGCAGGCGGGCATGTACATGTCGAGGATGATCAGGTCGGGCTGGAAGTCCGCCAATTCCGCCATGGCCTGGATCGGCTCGATCAGCGTGCGGGTAATGATGCCGGCGCTGTTGAGCAGCCGTTCGGTGTGCAGCGCCTGGGCCCGCGAGTCGTCGATGATCAGCACTTTATAGGGCTCGTACTGGGCGACGCAGGTCAGGACTTCGATTTTTTCCAGCAGGCTGGAGGCTTCCAGGGTGCCGGTGAGGAATTCCTGGCCCCCGGCGCGCACGGCGGCCAGGCGGGTGGGCGTGTCGGTTTCATGCAGGCTGAAGAACAGCAGCGGCAGCTTGTGCTCCAGGCCTTCCTGGGCCTGGGTGGCGAGCTTGAGGCCCAGGCCTGCGCCGCAAAAATCCACATCCATCACAATGGCCGAAGGCAAGCGCTCGGCCATGGCTGCATGAAACGCCGCCACGCTGCCCAGGGATTGGGCGCTCATGCCAAAGAATTCCAACTGCTTGGCCAGGCGCTCGGCACGGTCGTGATCGGCCAGCATCACGTAGATCGGCTTGCGCATCGGTGGCAGGGAAGTGTGTTCCAATTGGTCGCCCTGACGCAGGCCGGTGCGCGACAGGCGCTGCATCAAGCGGTTGAGTTCGCTGATCAACGGGCTGCTCAGGCGTCCACGGTTCTCCTCCACCGCCTTGAGGGCCTCGCCGATGTGCCGTGCCAACTGCCCATGCTCCGGCTGTTCGAAACGCTCGGCGAAACGCAGCAGGCGCACATTGGCCTCGCTGAGTTCGCAGAGGTCCGCGCTGGACCATTCGCTGCGTTGCAGGCGCTGCCAGATCTCAAGAATTTGACGCGCCTGATGAATTACCCGCTGGGCAAAGTGCTGCTTGAGGCGCTCACGGCTGGGGTCTTCTGACTCGGTCATATCCTGACTACTAGTTAGGGTGCATGCTGAGGTCGACTGATGGCCCTATGCTAGCACTTCTTCTCGTCCAGATGAGTATCGTGCGTCAATAAACTGCTTGTTGCGTAGCAATCAGTTGCTGACCGGATGGTCGCGCGGCGTAAAAAGCGTGCATCCTCTATAGTCCGAGGACCCGCGTGCGCCAGTTTGCTGAAAAGCCCCGCATGGGCGGGCACGATGGGGTAGGGTTGTGGTCGGAGTGTTTGAACGCACCCCGTCAATTCAAGTGCATGAACTCAAGTGATTGAAAGGATATCGCCATGCTGGACTGGAAAAACCGTGCAGGCAGTGCCAAAGGCCCCGCGCCTGAGCCCAAGTCGGCCAACCGCAGCTATTTGCGCAACCTGCTGATGAGCCGGGCGCTGCTGAGCGTTCTCGGCCTGTATCTGTTGGTGACCGGCGCCCTGGGCTGGTACTGGAGCGAAGAACCGGCGCTGTTTGCGGTCCAGCAAAACGCGCAGATCGCCGCCGAAAAAGACGGCAAGCAAATGGTGGTGGGGTTCACGACTGTCGAAACCCTCAAGACTGTGATGGGCACCTTGCTGCATAAGCCCGGTGGCTATATTGCCAACGACCGTTTCCCGCCAGGCTTGTGGATGGACAACATGCCGAGCTGGGAGTACGGCGTGCTGGTGCAGGTGCGCGACCTGACCCGAGCGCTGCGTAAAGACTTCGCCCGCTCCCAGTCGCAATCGGCCGAAGACGCCGACTTGGCCAAGGCCGAGCCGCGCTTCAACTTCGACAACAAGAGCTGGGTGCTGCCGTCCAGCGAGTCGGAATACCAGGAAGGCATCAATTCCCTGAGCCGCTACGAAGCGCGCCTGTCCGACCCGAACCAGCGCGGCGCGCTGTTCTATGCCCGTGCCGATAACCTCAACAACTGGCTGGGCGACGTCGCTACCCGCCTGGGTTCGCTGTCGCAACGCCTGTCGGCCAGCGTTGGCCGGGTAAAACTGAACACTGCGCTGAAAACCGAAGCACTGGCGCCGGGTGAAGTGCCGCAGGTCGATGAAGAAGTGGTGGAAACCCCATGGATGCAGATCGATAACGTGTTCTACGAAGCCCGTGGCCAGGCGTGGGCGTTGTCCCACCTGCTGCGTGCCATCGAAGTCGACTTTGCCGACGTCCTGGCCAAGAAAAACGCCACCGTCAGCGTGCGCCAGATCATTCGTGAGCTGGAAGCCTCGCAGGAGCCGGTGTGGAGTCCTATGATTCTCAATGGCAGCGGCTTCGGCGTACTGGCGAACCATTCGCTGGTGATGGCCAATTACATTTCACGGGCAAACGCTGCAGTGATCGACTTGCGTCAGCTCCTCAACCAGGGTTGATGATGGACGCCACTCACAAGGAAGCCGCGCACCGCGCGGCGTCCGACGCTGAACTGATCCAATGGGTTGACGAGCGCGACAACCTGCTTGGCGCCCTCGTCAGGTCCGACCTGCGCAAACGCGGGCTTATCGGCCGTTGCACCTTTATCTTCCTGTTCAATGCCAAGGGTGAGCTGTGTGTGCATCGGCGCACCCTGAGCAAAGCCCTGTATCCGGGGTTTTGGGACACGGCGGCGGGCGGGATGGTTGCTGACGGGGAAACGTATGCCGAGTCGGCGGCCCGTGAGCTCGAGGAAGAGCTTGGCGTGAGCGGGGTGGAACTGACCGAGCATGACCATTTCTACTTCGAAGACGGCGACAGCCGGCTTTGGTGCAGGTCTTACTCCGCAGTGTGGGACGGGCCACTGCGTCTGCAGCCCGAAGAAGTCATGGAAGCGCGCTTTTTACCGATTGAAACGGTCTTGAGCGAGGCCCAGCAAAAGCCTTATTGCCCGGACGCTCAAGAGGGCCTGCGGCGCTATCTGGCGCTGCGTCGCTAAAGTTGCAGGAAATGGCGCGATTTGGCCCTTAGCAACTTTGCTTTTTGCCGTTACACTGCGCCACTTTTCATCCCCTAGAGGATTGCCGGTGGCCAAGAAAGCCGCATCCTTCGCCGCCCTGGGTGGCCTGGTATTTTCCACCGACGCAGGTCGACACTGCCCGGACTGTCGCCAGCCCGTGGACGCGTGTACCTGCAAACAGACCCTGATTCCCGAAGGCGACGGTATTGCCCGCGTGCGACGCGAGAGCAAAGGCCGTGGCGGCAAGACGGTGACCACCATCACCGGTGTGCCGCTTGCGGAAGACGCGCTGAAGGAACTTGCCACCACGCTGAAAAAGCGCTGTGGCACCGGTGGTGCGTTGAAGGACGGGGTCATCGAGATCCAGGGCGATCACGTCGAGTTGCTGTTGGCCGAGCTGATCAAGCTCGGTTACAAGGCCAAGAAGTCCGGCGGCTGAAAGCCTCTTCCCAGCCAGTGTCTAAACTCTGTCCCGCGAGTGGGGTCCTACCCTGCACGCAGGCAAATCGTCATTTTCATTCTTTAGACTGCGCCAGCCTCAGATAGGGGCGGTGTTTTCGACTTCATTTATAGGGGACTTCGATGTCCGTACGACGCACACGCAAAGACGATGGCAGCCAATGGACAGTTGCGGACAGCCGCAGTGTTTACGGGATTCGCCATTGGGGGGCCGGGTATTTCGCGATCAATGATGCCGGTCGCGTTGAAGTCCGTCCGAACGGCCCGAACAGCACGCCCGTCGACCTGTACGAGCAAGTTGACCAGTTGCGTAAAAGCGGCCTGTCGCTGCCGCTGCTGGTGCGCTTCCCCGACATCCTGCAAGACCGTGTACGCCAACTGACCGGCGCTTTCGATGCGAACATCGCGCGCCTGGAATACCAGAGCAAATACACCGCGTTGTACCCGATCAAGGTGAACCAGCAGGAAGCGGTGATCGAGAACATCATCGCCACCCAGAACGTTTCCATTGGCCTGGAAGCCGGCTCCAAGCCTGAGTTGCTGGCCGTATTGGCCCTGGCGCCGAAGGGCGGCACCATTGTCTGCAACGGTTACAAGGACCGTGAATTCATCCGCCTTGCGCTGATGGGCCAGAAACTCGGCCACAACGTGTTCATCGTGATCGAAAAAGAATCCGAAGTCGGGCTGGTGATCGAAGAGGCCGCCAGCCTCAAGGTCAAGCCGCAGGTGGGCCTGCGCGTGCGTTTGTCGTCCCTGGCGTCGAGCAAGTGGGCCGACACCGGCGGCGAGAAGTCCAAGTTCGGCCTGTCGGCGGCGCAGTTGCTGTCGGTGGTCGAGCGCTTCCGCGCGGCGGGCCTGGACCAGGGCATCCGTTTGCTGCACTTTCACATGGGCTCGCAGATCGCCAACCTGGCCGACTACCAGCACGGGTTCAAGGAAGCCATTCGTTATTACGGCGAACTGCGCAACCTCGGCCTGCCGGTGGACCACATCGACGTCGGCGGTGGCCTGGGCGTGGACTACGACGGCACGCACTCGCGTAACGCCAGCTCGATCAACTACGACATGGACGACTACGCCGGCGTGGTCGTGGGCATGCTCAAGGAATTCTGCGATGCGCAGAGCCTGCCGCACCCGCACATCTTCTCCGAGAGCGGCCGCTCGCTGACCGCCCACCACGCCATGCTGGTGGTGCAGGTGACGGACGTCGAGAAACACAACGACGAAATCCCGACCATCGAAAACAAGGAAAGCCTGCCCGAAACCGTGCAATGGCTGGTGGACCTGCTCGGTCCGACCGACATCGAGATGGTCACCGAAACCTACTGGCGCGCGACGCACTACATGAGCGACGTGGCCACCCAGTACGCCGACGGCAAGCTGACCCTGGCTGAAAAAGCCCTGGCCGAGCAGTGCTACTTCGCCGTGTGCCGCCGCCTGCACAACTCGCTCAAGGCCCGCCAGCGCTCGCACCGCCAAGTGCTGGACGAACTCAACGACAAGCTGGCCGACAAGTACATTTGCAATTTCTCGGTGTTCCAGAGCCTGCCGGACACCTGGGCCATCGGCCAGGTCCTGCCGATCCTGCCGCTGCACCGCCTTGATGAAGAGCCGCTGCGGCGTGCGGTGTTGCAGGATTTGACCTGCGACTCCGACGGCAAGATCAAGCAATACGTCGACGAGCAGAGCATTGAAACCAGCTTGCCGGTGCATGCCTTGAATGAAGGCGAGGACTACTTGCTGGGCATCTTCCTGGTCGGGGCGTATCAGGAAATTCTCGGCGATATGCACAACCTGTTCGGTGATACCGACTCGGTGAACATCTACCAGCGCGAAGATGGTTCGGTGTACAGCGCAGGGATCGAGACGCACGACACGATCGAAGACATGCTGCGCTACGTGCACTTGTCGCCGGAAGAGTTGATGACCCATTACCGCGACAAGTGTGCAAGCGCGAAGATCAGCGCCAGCGAGCGTACCCAGTTCCTGGATGCGTTGCGTCTGGGCCTGACGCGGTCTTCCTACCTGTCCTCGTAACCCAGGCTCACAGCAAACCAATGTGG
>JAFHKH010000182.1 GCA_016937595.1 Pseudomonas cedrina subsp. fulgida
GAGTCCTTGCCCAGGTTCAACAGCACGCAATCGCTGGCGGCCACGCAACTGGCCGAACGCCGCTCGCCGTCGAGCACGCCATTTCGCCCAAAGGCCCGGCCGCTGCGCAGGGTCGCGATGGTCAGGCGCTGGCCGTCGGGGTTGGTTTTCTGCACCGCCACCTGGCCGCTGTGGAGGATGCACATGAAAGTGCCGGCATCGCCCTCAAGGAAAATCACCTCGTCATGGGCAATGCTGCTGATGTTGAAATAGCCGGCGGCGATGTGAAAATCCTCCGGCAGCAGGGGATCGAACAGGCCGCAGTCCATCAGCATGTCGCGGATTTCGTCGTTCAGCAGGGTGGGTTGTGCCATGGTTGCAATCTGGGTCCGTCAATCTTGTCGAGTGGTCCTTCGTTCAGACAGGACCACGGCGCTAAGTTCCTAAATCAAGCCCAATGCCTTGAACACAAATGCGTATTCGAGGGCTACGTCACGTAATCCCTGGTAGCGACCGCTCATCCCGCCGTGGCCGGCGCCCAGTTCGGTCTTGAGCAGCAGCAGGTTGTCGTCCGTCTTGGTGTCACGCAACTTGGCCACCCACTTGGCCGCCTCCCAATACTGCACGCGGCTGTCGTTGTAGCCGGCGATCACCAGCATCGCCGGGTAGGCTTGGGCGCGCACGTTTTCATACGGCGCGTAAGCCTTGATGCGCGCATACACCTCGGGTTCCTGCGGGTTGCCCCACTCATCGTACTCGGTGACGGTCAGTGGCAGTTCCGGGTCGAGCATGGTGTTGAGCACATCGACGAACGGCACTTCGGCAATCGCCGCCTGGAACAGCTCAGGGCGCTGGTTGAGCACCGCGCCGATCAACAGGCCGCCGGCGCTGCCGCCGCTGATCACCAGTTGCTTCGAAGTGGTCAGGCCTTCGGCGATCAAGTGTTCGGCGCAGGCGATAAAGTCGCTGAAGGTGTTTTGCTTGTGTTCCTGCTTGCCGTTGCGGTACCAGGCTTCGCCCAGCTCGCCGCCGCCGCGCACGTGCGCAATGGCAAACGCCACGCCACGGTCGAGCAGGCTCAGGCGCGCATGGGAAAACCACGGGTCAAGGCTTGAGCCGTAGGCGCCGTAGCCGTACAGGTACAACGGCGTGGGCTTGCCGAGCTGGTCGCGCCTGACCACCAGGCTGATCGGCACCTGGGTGCCATCCGCCGAGGTGGCCCAGAGGCGCTGGCTCACATAGTCGTCCGCGTTGAACACGCCGAGCACCGGGGTTTCCTTGAGCACCTGTTGCGCGCCATTGGCAAGCTCCAGCTGGCGTACCTGGGCCGGGCGGTTCAGGGCTTCATAGCGCAGGCGAATCCTGTCGCTGGCAAACTCCAGGCTGTTCTGCACGTAGAGGCTGTAGGCCGCATCGGGCAATTCGACGCGATAGGCCGGCACGCCCTGCAGGTGCACTTCGATCACTGGCAGGCCGCCGATGCGCAGGCTCAGGGTCATGGCGCCGGTATTGAGGCTCACGCCATCGAGCATCACCTCGTCGCTGTGAGGGATCAGGTTTTGCCATTCATCCTCGGTCGGCACGTCGCCAATATCGGTCGCCACGAACAACGCATAATTGATGCCGTCTCGGTTGCTGCGGATAAACCAGGTCCAGGCGCCGTTCAGTTGGCCGTGGTCGACATCGTATTCATGGCCTTCGACCCGTGGCGCCAGGCAGGTGAACCCCAGGTGCGGCTGGTCGGCATCCAGCGCCCAGACTTCGCTGGTGGTCTTGCTGCCGAGCGAGAGCAGCAATTGGCGCTCTGAGCTCGAGCGGTAGCAATGCAGGAAGAAACGGCCGTCGGGCTCGTGAAACACCTCCTGCGCCGCCGTGCCATCCAGGCGATAGCGATACAGCTTGTGCGGGCGGTGGGTGTCGTCCAGTTCGCCGAAGAACAGCGTCAGGCTGTCATTGGCCCAGGTCATGCTGCCGTCGCAGTGCTGGAACTCCAGCTCGCTGACTTTACCGGAGGACAATTCCTTCACGAACAGGGTGTAGATCTCTTCACCGCTGGTATCGAGGCTGTAGGCCAGGCGCTGGTGGTCGGGGCTGATGCTGAACGCGCCGAGGGAGAAGAAACCGCCATTGGCCAGTGCGTTCGGGTCCAGCAACAGTTGCTCGCTGCTTTCATCCACCTGGTGGCTGTCGTCGGCCGGGCGGCGGCAGCGGTAGTGGCGGGCGTATTCGTCGCCGGCGGTGGTGCGGGTGTAGTAAAGATACGGGCCCCACGGCGAGGGCAGCGACAGATCGGTTTCGAGGATGCGGCCCTTGATCTCCTCGAACAGGGTTTCGCGCAGCGCTTGCTGGTCGGCGAGCTGCGCCGCTTGCCAGGCGTTTTCGGCCTTGAGGTAATCGAGCACCTCGGCGCTGTCACGTTCCTGCAGCCAGGCGTACGGATCCGGGCCTTGGGCCTTGCGGGCAATCGGGGGGAGCGATGTAGGCATGGATTATTCTCTATCGGGCGGACGGTGGCAGGCATTGCAGCCGCGACACGCAAAAGCCGTTATCATAGCCGCCTGTTTGCCAACCTTGCCATGGACACCATGACCGAGAACGATTATCTGACCGCTTGGGGCCTTTACGCCTTCGCTGCTTTGGGCTGCATGCTGGTGTGGTGGCGCATCACGCGCTGGATCTGGCGCTGGCTGCGCGAACCGCTGCAGTTGCTGATGGCGGTGTTGCTGTTCAGCCCGACCATCGTCGATCCGGTCAAGACCCAGTTCGCGCCGGCCGTGGCCATCACCGCCCTGGACCTGTTGCTCAAGGTCGGCAACAACGCCTGGCGGGCCATTTCCGATTTGTTCATGTACACCCTGATCGCCTTTGGCGTGTACCTGGTGATTGTGCTGATCCGCTGGCCCATCGAGCGCGCCGCCACGCCCGCCGCGAGCGCAAGGCGCCGCCGATGCGGCGCTGGCCGCCGAACCGCATGAAGACGAAGACGACGTGCCCTTTCGGCGTCCCGCGCCGGTGAGCGGCATGCGGGTCGAACCGCGCCTTTAACGTTGTCCGCCCTGCAGCGAGAGCCCCGGCATGTGTGAATTATTGGGCATGAGTGCCAACGTCCCCACCGATATCGTGTTCAGCTTT
>JAFHKH010000183.1 GCA_016937595.1 Pseudomonas cedrina subsp. fulgida
TCAGCCAATGAATCTGTTGACTGATACACCGCTTTCACGAGCAAGCCCGCTCCCACAGGTTAAAGCTTCATTCAGGCTGAATCAGCGGTTCTGCACTCGTTCGATCGCTGTGTCATACACCGGGTTGGCCTTTTGTTCCTTGGCCAACTGGTAGTGACGCAACGCATCGGCAAACTGCCCCGCCGCTTCGTAGATGCGCGCAATGTTGTAGTACGCGCCAGCCCGTACGGTGGCGGCATTCGCGCCGGTCGCCAGGGCGATGGCCTTGCGGTTGGCCCAGATCGACTCGGCGGTATTGCCGGCCTTCTGGTACGCCAGGCCCAGGTTGCCGTAGGCCTTGCCGAAGCCATTGTCCAGCTCGATGGCCTGGCGGAACAAGTCGATGGCCTGGTCGAGATTGCCCGCCTGATAGGCCGCTTCGCCCTGAACATTCAGACGCTTCGCATCGGTTTGAGCCGAAGAACTGACCGCGACGGCCGTCACCGCAACACTGTCATCCAGCAACGGTTTGACTTCATTAAGCACATTCGCGGCATCCACCGTCACGCCACTGAAGGTGTTGATGTCCTGGAAGTCGCCGCTGCCGGTCATGCGGAACACGGTCCACAGGTTACCGCTGCGGTTTTTCGGCACATAGTAGGTGCGCACCAGGGACTGGCCCATGTACACGAACACCTTGGCTTCGCTGTTGGACAGTTGGCGCGAGCCTGGATTGCCGCTGTTGCTGTAGTCATGCACGGCATAGACGTAGCTTTCGCCGTAGTGCTTTTTCTGCAGGGTGATGGTTTCCGGGCCGTAGCTGTCGGTGTCATCCACGTCCAGTTCGGCGTCGTCGCCCTTTTGACTGTCGAAGTAGATGTTGTTACCGGGGAAAATCATATGGGAGTCGAGGTCTGCCGGGGTTTTGCCCCAGCTCAGCACCACGCGCAGGCCGTCGAGGTTTTCCATGACCGGGCTGATCGCGTAGGTCATGCCCTTGCACGGGCACTTCACCACCAGGTTGGAGTAGCCGGGCTTCTTGATGATCAGCAGGCTACTCGCATCATCCGCGGCGTCGCTGGTAAGGGTCACCTGGCCCTGGGCATTGGTGCGGCCCACTACGTTCTGTGCGCCGTTACGTTGCAACAGCACTTCGGCGTCGGCGATTTTCTGGTCCTTGACCACCGCGCTGAGCACTTCGATCGGCAATTGCTCGGCCTGGACCGAAAACGCCACCGCACACAATGACATCGCCGAAGCGATACGCAGCAAACCCATGCTCAACTCCCTTTAAGTAGTGGGCGGAATCGCCCTACAAGATTTTGCGGTGAAACATACCTTGAATTCAGCGCGCTGGCGGATTTTTTATAAGGAATGTGACGTGGTTATAGCGAACACTGACTGCACGATGAAACCAGCCTTAGTCTTGGAGAACTGCGCCGTGGAAGAAATGACGTTCAAGCAGAAACAGGCTTACTACAAGCAGATACAGCGCTCCAACTATCTCGCCAGCTTGCGTCTGGCAGGGTTCGACACCAAACCGTCCGATGTCGACAATGCGCTGCCGACGAGAGCCACCGTCCTTGCCAAGTACCTGCCTTGCGAACTCGACACCTCCATCAGTGCACGGCTTGAACCTCAGGATTGGTGACGCAGAGCGTCACGGGCTGCATTCCCACGCAGGAGCGTGGGAACGATCGGAACGCCCTGTACCTGCTCGTTCAGGACGGCTGTGATTTGCTCGAAGCCGCGCAACACGTGCAACTGCAACCTGAACCAGCGCAAATCTAAGCAACACCCTGTGTAGGAGCGAGCTTGCTCGCGAAAATCGTCAACGATGACGCGGTAAATCAGAAAGAACGCGGCGTCCTTGAGTTTTTCGCGAGCAAGCTCGCTCCTACAATTGAGCAGCTTCGCCTGTTAAATCATTGCCAAGCCATAAATGCCGGAGTCTGCTGTAGGACACCGCCAAACGTTGCGCCATCCCTTTCCCAAACTGCTGAACCCCCCCGATCAACCCTCTACAGAAGTTACCCGTAGCTGACTGAAAATAGCGCCCTCTCAACTTTTTGGGCAGAAACCTGTGAATATCGAAAGGACTCAATACATCGGGCACTATGGGGTCATCTTCATAGTGACTCGCTTTACTGTTTTACCTGACAATCGGCATTCTTTAGACAACCTATGCCTGCTTGAAGCAAAAACGGCAGCGCGGCAAGTGCGCGATCAGATACGCAGGTTGTACGAAAAAATGCTGGCCAGAGATTTGCCATGCGAGATGAAGGTCGCGATTTCCTATCCTTTGAGACGGAATCAGGCGGATCGGCTAAACGACCAAAACGTGCTCATCAAACAAGTAATCTCCGGAGCGGTGAAAGCACTGGGGCTTGTCATTTCAAACGTAACTGCAGGCTTCGTTGGCAATACGATTTCCGGCAAGCTTCGCCGATACCACGCTGGAGACATCATCATCGGTTTGGATGGCAGTGTGAGAGGAGGCATAGGGCCTCAGCGCTCAACACTCTCAATGCATGTTTACTCGGACGAGTCTTAGTAGCATGGCCCTTTATCTTCAATCTGCGTCTTTTCTCATTATCTATTGGGTGCTGCACTACCAAATCACAGACCCAATGCTCAGAAAACGCTTCGCAGTCATATGTCTCGCAACAAGCCTGATTCTGACGTTCCTACTACCCTACGTAGCGGTAATTCTCAGAATGCCTCTCCTACCTGTCTTTATATTCTTGATAGGCTTGGCACTCTTCATCACCCGAAACAAATACCGCTTCCACCGCAACCAGCCCCCTCACCCACTCCTGCGTGCCCCCACCATGAACCTCGCGCCCGACTTCCCCGAAGACCCCGTCATGCAACAACTCCTGCAACTGCTGCACGAAGAAATCGGCCTGCCGAAACACAAGACCATTCGCCTGCAAACTTCAATCAACTTCGACCTGGGCTGCGATGGCAGTGAGGCCAAGCAACTGATGGAAGCGCTGGAGCAGGAATTTGCCCTCGACCTGGGCGACTTCGACACTTATCGTTACTTCAACCCGCCGGTGTTTGATGTATTTCTCAAACGCAGGGCAAAGGGGCGCGGCGAAAAAGTGCCGCTGACCATTGGAATGCTCTACCTGGCGATCAAGACGCACAGCTGGGATACGCAGACGCTGGAAAACCTGAGCTGAGCGAATACAGTTTTCGAACTCACTGAAGGCCAAATGTGGGAGCGGGCTTGCTCGCGAAAGCGGTGTATCAGCCAACCTTTTCGGCGACTGACACTCCGCCTTCG
>JAFHKH010000184.1 GCA_016937595.1 Pseudomonas cedrina subsp. fulgida
CGCGGCCGGGATCGGGCAGCCACTGAGCTCACAGACAAAGCCCGGTTGGCCGATGCGCAGTTGGCGCGCGCTTACAAAGCCCTCAAGGCCGAGTCCTGGCCAACTGACGACCTCGTCGGCGGCCAGCGTCGCGCGTCCGAAGGCGCGGGCGATCGGGTGTTCGGAGCGGTCTTCGAGCGCGGCGGCGAGGCTCAGGCACAGGTCCGTGCTCAAGCTGCCCAGTGGCCGGATGGCACTCAATGCCAGGCGCCCTTCGGTGAGGGTGCCGGTCTTGTCGAAAATGACTGTGTCGATCTGGTTCAGCCCTTCCAGCACATGGCCACGGGTCAGCAGCAAGCCAAGTGTATGCAAGGTGCCGGTGGCGGCGGTAAGGGCGGTGGGCGTGGCCAGGGACAACGCGCAGGGGCAGGTGGCCACCAGCATCGCCAGCACAATCCAGAACGCGCGTGACGAATCCAGTTGCCACCATACCAACCCGATCAGGGCGGCGGCGATCAACGAGCCCAGCAGGAACCACTGCGCGGCGCGGTCGGCGATCCGCGCCAGGCGCGGTTTCTCGGCCTGGGCCCTTTCCAGCAGGCGCACGATGGCGGACAGGCGCGTGTCATGGCCCAGGGCGCGTACTTCGACAATCAAGGCCCCTTCGACATTGAGTGTGCCCGCCGTGACCGCATCCCCGGCTTGTCGGGGGTGTGGCAGGTACTCACCGGTGAGCAGGGACTCATCGATACTGGAGTGGCCGTCGAGGATCAGGCCATCCGCCGGCAGCACGGCGCCGGGGTGCACCAGCACGCGATCGCCCAGGGCCAGTTCCGGGAGCAGGATACGTTCGCTCTGACCGTCCGCCTTCAGCCGCAGGCACGAGGCAGGCAGCAGGTTGACCAGTTGCGCGGTCGCGGCAGCCGTACGCTCGCGGGCACGGCGCTCAAGGTAACGCCCGGCCAGCAGGAACAGCGCAAACATGCCCACCGCATCGAAGTACAACTCACCGGTGCCGGTGATCGCGGTCCAGATCCCCGCCAGATAGGCACCGCCGATGGCCAGTGAAACCGACATATCCATGGTCAGGTGGCGCGTGCGCAGGTCGCGCAGGGCGCCCTTGAAAAACGGTGCACAGCTGTAGAACACGATGGGTGTTGTCAGAAACATCGCCACCCAGCGCAGGATCACATGCAGTTCCGGGCTCAGGTCGACATTGAATTCCGGCCAGGTCGCCATGGTTGCCATCATCGCCTGGAACCACAGCAGCCCGGCCACGCCCAATTGGCGCAGGGCCAGGCGATTTTCGCTGGCCAGCTGCTCGGCGGCGCGGTCGGCCTGATAGGGGTGGGCGGCGTAACCGATATGCCGCAGTTCGCTCAGCACCTGGCTCAACGGCAGTTGCCCGTCAGCCCAGCGTACGTGCAAACGATGGTTGGACAGGTTCAGTCGCGCCTCGGCCACGGCGGGCAGGCGGCGCAGGTGTTTCTCGATCAGCCAGCCACAGGCGGCGCAACTGATGCCTTCCATCAGCAAGGTGGCTTCGGCGAGTTCGCCATCGTGGCGCACGAAGGGTTTCTGCACGTCGGCGCGGTCGTACAGCGCCAGTTCGTCCACCAGCTGCACCGGCAACGCCTCAGGATTGGCCGAGGCTTCGCTGCGATGCTGGTAGTAGCTTTCCAGGCCGCCGGCCACAATCGCCTCGGCCACCGCCTGGCAGCCTGGGCAGCAGAGCTCACGGCGTTCGCCGAGGATCAACGCGGTGAAGCGGCTGCCGGGTGGGACGGGCAGGGCGCAGTGGTAGCAGGGGGTTGGGCTGGTCATGGCTTAATTCCGCAGATGGTACCCACGCTCTGCGTGAGTACGCCTCGCTGGATGCTCCGCGTCCGCTTTTGTGACGCTGAGCGTCACGGGCTGCATTCCTACGCGGAGCGTGGGAACGATCAAATCAAACTACTGCCTCAGGTCTTCGGCGCCTTGCAACGGTTCATCCCCCAGCAGCAGGTCCTTGTCGTGGCTGACTTCTTCCTCTTCGAACAAACGCCAGGTCTTGTCGCCTTCCACGCCCAGCAGTTCCACGAAGCGGCGGCCTTCGACCTTGTCGGTGACTTGGCCGATATAACGGCCGGGTTCACTGTCGCTGCGCGCCAGGTTGATCTTGCGGTCCTTCTCCGGCTGGGTCGGGGAGATCAGGTTCAACGCCAGGGTGTTCGGGTTGCTGTAGCCGGTGAGGTTCAGTTCGACTTCGCCGGTCAGCTCATCCAGGTGCAGCCTGGCGCGCAGTTGCAGGGTCTGGGCCAGGCGCTCGCGGTCCAGGGCGCGGTTGATGCCTTTGCCGGCCTCGTAGTAGTTGTCATTGACCAGGTTGTCCGGGTTATTCACCGCGATGGTCACCATGGACAAGGTCAAGGTCACCGAGCAGGCCAGGATCGCGATGATGATCCAGGGCCAGAGGTGCTTGTACCAAGGGCTTGCGGCGGTGGCTGCGGACATGCTCGGGTTCCTGTTCAACGAACGTGTGGGCCGATGAATCGGCTCTTGGCTTCAATCTGGACGCTGGTGTCATCGGCATCCTTGAGGATAAACGTCACCTCGTTGGTGCTCGACGGCAATTGCTCCGGCGCACTCGAGAGTTCCACCGGCAGGCTGACGATGTCGCCGGCGACCACTTTGATTTCGCGCCGGCCCTGCAGCTTGAGGTCTGGCAGGCCCGTGGCATCGAGCACATAAGTGTGGTCGCGCTGGTCCTTGTTCATGATCTTCAGGCTGTAGACGTTTTCGATACGGCCTTCGGCGTTTTCGCGGTACAGCACACGGTCCTTGCTCACGTCGAAACCCACCAGCGAGCGCATGAAAAACGCCGCCACCAACAGGCCGATCATCGCCAGCAACACCAAGGCGTAACCGATCAGGCGCGGGCGCAGCTTATGGGTTTTCTGCCCGGAGAGGTTGTGTTCGGTGGTGTAGCTGATCAGGCCGCGCGGGTAGTCCATCTTGTCCATGACGGTGTCGCAGGCATCGATACAGGCGGCGCAGCCGATGCACTCGATTTGCAGGCCGTCGCGGATATCGATCCCGGTCGGGCACACCTGCACGCACATCGTGCAATCGATGCAATCGCCCAGGCCCTGGGCCTGGTAGTCGACGCCTTTCTTACGCGGGCCACGCACTTCGCCACGGCGGGGGTCGTAGGAGACGATCAGGGTGTCCTTGTCGAACATCACGCTCTGGAACCGCGCGTACGGGCACATGTAGATACACACTTGCTCGCGCAGCCAGCCGGCGTTGCCATAGGTGGCGAGGGTAAAGAACCCGACCCAGAAATACGACCAGCCATCGGCCTGGCCGGTGAAGAATTCGAACACCAGTTCGCGGATCGGCGAGAAGTAGCCGACAAAGGTCAGCCCGGTGACAAACCCGATCAAGAGCCACAGCGTGTGCTTGCTGAATTTGCGCAGGAATTTGTTGGCGTTCATCGGCGCCTTGTCGAGCTTGATGCGCTGGTTGCGGTCACCCTCGGTGACTTTTTCGCACCACATGAAGATCCACGTCCACACGCTTTGCGGGCAGGTGTAGCCGCACCACACACGCCCGGCGTACACGGTGATAAAGAACAGGCCAAAGGCCGCAACGATAAGAATGCCGGAGAGCAGGATGAAGTCCTGGGGCCAGAAGGTCGCGCCGAAAATGAAGAACTTACGTTCCGGCAGGTTCCACCACACGGCCTGGTGGCCACCCCAGTTCAGCCACACGATGCCGAAGTAGAGCAGCAACAGTGCAGCGCCACCGAGCATGCGCAAATTGCGGAACAGGCCGGTAAACGCGCGGGTGTAGATCTTCTCTCGCGAAGCGTAGAGGTCGACGGTTCTGGCAGGCGGGGTAACGTCATGTACCGGTATCTGGTCGCTCATCATTGCATCCCACGGCGGTGGAGATTTGCCTCGGCCAGTACGTGCCAACCGGGGTCAAATTAAGGGTGTTGCAGTGGCCCAATGATACGCCCCTGAAGGTGGGCAAGGGGTGCGACCCTTGGTCGCGTTGGGTGAAGTCAATTGATGGTGTAAGTGATCTGGGTCAATTGACTTTACAAGTATGGACGTTTTTTGCCGGCAGGCCGGTCATTCGTCCCATGGATTGATCAGCGCAACGCCGCTGGATTTGAAATCGCCGACGTTGCGCGTAACAACGGTGAGCCCATGAACCAGCGCGGTCGCAGCGATCAGCGAATCACTTTCATTGACGCGGTCCGGTACATGCAGGTGCGCGCATCGCAATGCGACTGCAGCATCCACAGGCAGGATTCTGGCATCAAAGGCGGGCATCACATGACGCTTGAGCCAGGTGCGCAACACTTTCCCCTGGGCCGGGTCACGGCGCTCAATGCGCAAGACTCCGGTTTCCAGTTCCTTGAGCGTAATCGCCGATATGAACATGCGCGGCGCCATGACACTTTTGGCCCAAGCGACCACATTTGCATCAGCCTGCGGTTTACGAAGTTCGGAAATAACATTGGTGTCGAGTAGATACATCAAGAGAAGTCCACGGGTCGATGAGTGATCACGGCGCGTTCGGTCTGGAAGTCGATTTCGGCCGCTTCTGGCATCACCAGCAGGTCAACGATGTCGGCATTGAGACCTGTCAATTTCTGGTAGTCCTCAATGCTTAGCAGTACATGGGCAGGCTTGCCGCGATCAGTGATGAAAACCGGGCCATGGCGCGCGGCTTTTTTGGCACCGCTTGTGTCCTGGTTGAATTCGCGGCTGGAAATGGTGGTGATGGTCATGGGGTAATTCCCCCTTCGTAGAATGTATGTAGCTACGTTACTACTTGCTGGTTGTGTACGGCAAGTTCAAGGCTACAAGCGGTAGCGCATCGCAGCGTCCGGAACCAGAAGCAATAAAGCCCCGGCAGTTATGCTGCGCGGGGCTTTGTCGCTCTCAAGGCCTTGCTATTGCTCAGTCTTCTTCTCCCCATGGGACAAGCTGTACACGTACGCCGCGAGCAAGTGCACCTTGTCGTTGCCCTGCAGTTGTTCCTGCGCCGGCATCTGGCCCTGGCGGCCCCAGCGGATGGTCTGTTGCAGTTGCGCGAAGCTTGAACCGTAGATGAACGCTGCCGGGTGGGTCAGGTCGGGCGCGCCCATGGCCGGGGTGCCTTTACCGGCCGGGCCGTGGCAGGCCACGCAGTTGGCGGCGAAGAGTTTCCCGCCGTTGGCGACATCCGCCTTGGCGCCTTCCGGTAGTTTGCGGCCGTCGAGGTTGGTCAGCACGAAGGCGGCGACGTCGCTGACGCCCTGTTCCTTCAGGATATCCAGCCAGCCCGGCATTACCGCATGGCGACCCTTCAGGATGGTTTCCTTGATGGTGGCCGGCTCGCCACCCCAGCGCCAGTCGGCGTCGGTCAGGTTGGGAAAACCATAGGCGCCCTTGGCGTCGGAACCATGGCACACCGAGCAGTTGGAGGCGAACAAGCGGCCACCCATCTTCAGGGCTTGCGGGTCCTTGGCGACTTCTTCAATCGGCATCGAGGCGAACTTGGCGAAGATCGGCCCGAACTTGGCCTCCGACCTGGCCATTTCCTTTTCCCATTCGTGCACGCCGGTCCAGCCGGTCTGGCCGTTGGCGAAAGGGGTTTGCTTATCGTTGTCGAGGTAGTTGTAGCCCGGCAGCAGGCCCTTCCAGTTGCCCAGGCCCGGGTACAGCGCCAGGTAGCCGAGGGCGAAAATGATGGTGCCGACGAACAGCATGAACCACCACTTGGGCAGTGGGTTGTCGTACTCCTCGATGCCGTCGAACGAGTGGCCGACGGTCTCGTCGGTTTGCTCGGCGCGCTGGCCCTTGCGGGTCGACAGCAGCAGCCAGGTCAGGGCGAAGATGGTACCCAGGCTGAGGACTGTGACGTACAGACTCCAGAACGTAGTCATTCTTTGTTACTCCTAGACGCTTGCTCGACGTGCTTGATGGCTTCGGGATCATCCGCAAAAGGCAGCAAGGTTGCGTCTTCAAACTCCGACTTGCGCTTGGGGCTGAACACCCACAGCGCCAGGCCGATAAAGGCCACCATCACCACAACGGTGCCCAGCCCACGAATCATCCCGATATCCATGAAGAATCACCGTTTGCTTTTGATGAGAGTGCCCAGGCCTTGCAGGTAGGCCACCAAGGCGTCCATTTCGGTCTTGCCCTTCACGGCGGCGGCCGCACCGGCGATGTCTTCGTCGGTGTAGGGCACGCCCAGGGTGCGCAGCACTTCCATCTTCTTGGCGGTATCCTTGCCGTCGAGCTTGTTTTCCACGAGGAACGGGTACGCCGGCATTTTCGATTCCGGCACGACGTTGCGCGGGTTGTACAAGTGCGCGCGCTGCCAGTCATCGGAGTAACGCCCGCCGACACGGGCCAGGTCCGGGCCGGTGCGTTTGGACCCCCACAGGAACGGGTGGTCCCAGACGCTTTCGCCGGCGACCGAATAGTGGCCGTAGCGCTCGGTTTCGGCACGGAACGGGCGGATCATCTGCGAATGGCAGCCGACGCAACCGTTGGCGATGTAGACGTCACGCCCTTCCAGTTCCAGGGCGCTGCGCGGCTTCATGCCTTCGACCGGCTTGTTGGTCACGTCCTGGAAAAACAGCGGCACGATCTGGGTCAGGCCGCCGATGCTCACGGCAATGACCATGAAGAAGGCCAGCAGGCCGATATTCTTCTCGACGACTTCATGCTTCATCAGTGAGCTCCCACAACGGCTATCTTGGCGGCGGCTTCAGCTTGCGCGGGGTCGGACGCGCGCACGGTGCGCCAGACGTTGTAGGCCATGAACAACATTCCGCTGGCAAAAAACGCACCGCCCAGGGCGCGGACGATATAGCCCGGATGGCTGGCTTGCAGCGCTTCGACGAAGGAGTAGGTGAGGGTGCCGTCATCGTTGATCGCACGCCACATCAGGCCCTGGGTGATGCCGTTGACCCACATCGAGGCGATGTAGAGCACGGTGCCGATGGTGGCCAGCCAGAAGTGCGTGTTGATCAGCCCGACGCTGTGCATCTGCGCGCGGCCGAACAGCCTGGGGATCATGTGGTAGATCGCGCCGATGGAGATCATCGCCACCCAGCCGAGCGCGCCGGCGTGTACGTGGCCGATGGTCCAGTCGGTGTAGTGGGACAGCGAGTTGACGGTCTTGATCGCCATCATCGGGCCTTCGAAGGTCGACATGCCGTAGAACGCCAGCGAGACCACGAGGAAGCGCAGGATCGGGTCGGTGCGCAGCTTATGCCAGGCGCCCGACAGGGTCATCATGCCGTTGATCATGCCGCCCCAGCTGGGCGCCAGCAGGATGATCGACATCGCCATGCCCAGGGACTGCGCCCAATCCGGCAGCGCGGTGTAGTGCAAGTGGTGCGGGCCCGCCCAGATGTACAGGGTGATCAGCGCCCAGAAGTGCACGATGGACAGGCGATACGAGTAAATAGGACGTTCGGCCTGTTTCGGCACGAAGTAGTACATCATCCCCAGGAAACCGGTGGTCAGGAAAAAACCCACGGCGTTGTGGCCGTACCACCACTGGATCATCGCGTCCGTCGCCCCGGCGTAGGCCGAGTAGGACTTGAACAGGCTGACCGGCAACGAGGCGTGGTTGACGATGTGCAGCATCGCCGTGACCAGGATAAAGGCGCCGTAGAACCAGTTGCCCACATAGATGTGCCGGGTCTTGCGCTTGACGATGGTGCCGAAGAACACCACGGCGTAGGTCACCCAGACAATGGCGAGCAAAATCGCGATGGGCCATTCCAGCTCGGCGTATTCCTTGGTGGTGGTGTAGCCCAGCGGCAGGGTGACGATGGCGCTGAGGATGACGGCTTGCCAGCCCCAGAAGGTGAAGGCCGCAAGGCCGTCGGAGATCAGTCGCGTCTGACAGGTGCGCTGCACGACATAGTAGGAGGTGGCAAACAATGCACATCCGCCGAAGGCGAAGATCACCAGGTTGGTGTGCAGCGGGCGCAGGCGACCGAAGGTCGTCCATGGCAAGCCGAAATTCAATTCCGGCCAGACCAGCTGCGAGGCAATGAACACCCCGAGCCCCATGCCAAGAATCCCCCAGACCACCGTCATGATGGCGAACTGGCGGACTACCTTATAGTTATAAGCAGTCGGACTGATTGCTGTGCTCATTCTAAGGTTCCACGGTTTAGTTTTTTTATAGTTAAAAATCGGCCGCAAGTATGGACAAAGCGAGAGGCCATTGCAACGCAATGGCTGACCTCGATCAATGCGTTGCAAGCCAGATTCTGCGCCCTTTCCATGTTTGGCGTAAGGATAAAATCCGAAATGCAAAGCTGATCGAGCGGACAGGAAATTAAGGGGTAGCAACCATAGCTGTTGCATGCGCCAAAACCGGTTCGCTGTGAGTCAAGCGTAGACCCGAATGGCAGGGGGCGCAGGGTGTATCTACACATCTGTAGTGAGCGGGCTTGCCCCAGTCAGTTAAGCGCAGATCC
>JAFHKH010000185.1 GCA_016937595.1 Pseudomonas cedrina subsp. fulgida
TGTCGAGCCCTGGCGAGGCTGCGAAGGGGCCGGCATGGCTGGCATTTTCTGCGCCCTGACACTCCTGGCCTTCGCAGCCTCGCTGGAGCTCGACAGTTCCCACATCGATTTGCTGTGTCTGAACGTCTGCGTTAATGCACCCGCTTGCCATAGAAAGGTCCGTCTGCATTTGAACATCATGATTCAGCCGGCGCTTTACTTGACCAAACGCTTCTCCTTTGAGGGGCGATAGCCGAAATACGAGCTGTAGCACTTGCTGAAATGGCTCGGCGACACAAAACCGCACGCCACCAGCACCTCCACCTGGGACAACTCGGTGTGTTGCAACAGCCGCCGGGCTTCGGTGACGCGCAGTTCCATGTAGTAACGCTGCGGCGTGGTGCCCAGTTGTTCCTTGAACAACCGCTCGAGCTGGCGCCGGGAGCGGCCGGCGTAGACGGCCAACTGGTCCAGTTCCAGGGGCTCTTCGAGGTTGGCGTCCATCAATTTCACGACTTCACGCAGCGGCGCGCTGACGCTGATGTTTTCGGTGGGCTTGATGCGCCGGTAGCGCGATTCTTCGAAAGCCAGGATGTCTTCAATGCCTTCGACCAGGGCTTTGTCGTGCAGGCCCTTGATCCAGTCCAGCGCCATATGGAACGCGCCGGAGGGGCTGGACGCGGTGAGGCGGTCGCGGTCGATCACGTAGGGCTCGCTGGTGACGTGGGTGGCTTTTGACACCTCCGCCAGGGCCGGGCGATGTTCGGGATGGATGGCGCAGCGATAGCCTTGCAACAAGCCGGCGCGGCCAAGGAACCAGGCGCCGTTCCACAGGCCGGCCAGGCTGATGCCCTGTTCGGCGGCGCTGCGCAACAGGTGGATGAAGTCTTCGCTGGCCTTGAGTTCAGTGCGAAAGCCACCGCAGATCACCAGCAACTCCAGCTCGTGCAGGGCCGCCGCATCGAGGCGGGCGTCGGGGCGGATCACCAGGCCCAGGTCGCTGATGACTTCGCCATCGTCCCAACCGTAGGTACGCGAGGCGAACAGCTCGGGGCGCAGCAGGTTGGCGGTGACGAGGGTGTCGAGGGTCTGGGTGAATGCCGGCAGGGAAAAATGTTCGAGTAACAGGAAGCCCACGCGAGTGACCGAGGCCGGCCGCTGGGTTTCGTTGAGGTAGCGCAGGTTCTTGCCTTTCATGCCACCGCTGAATTGACGTCGTTCCATCGAGCTCGCCCACTCTTATTATTGATGCAATGGGCGCCATCTTAGGGGGAAATGCGTTGGCTGTCTCAGGCGCTGAGCGGGAAAAGACCGCGACCGCGCAAAGGCCACGGCAGAACAGCGGCAGACGCATCTGATACGGTTTTTTCTTTACTATCTGCCTCTGTACCGAAAAGCCGTCGGGGCGGACAATGGCGCCTCCCCACCCCCTTCCTTTCGGAGGCCTTATGACCAAGATGGCACTTTTCCTGTTCGGCTTTTTGGTATTGACCATCGGCATCGGCCTGCTGGCCACCATCTCGCCAGTTTGAGCCTCAAGCCCCAAACAACATGGGGTACAACGACAGCACCAGCAAGCCGGCCATGGACCAGTTGAACAGCCGCACCCAGCGCGGGTCACGCAGCACGGTGCGCAAGCCGCTGCCGCACCCGACCCACACGCACACGCTGGGCAAGTTGACCACGGCGAACACCAGCGCAATCACCAGCACGTTGGTGACATAGCCTTCGGCCGGCGTATAGGTGGTGATCGCCCCCAGCGCCATGATCCAGGCCTTGGGGTTGACCCATTGGAACGCTGCCGCGCCGAGGAAGGTCATGGGCGTGCCTTGTTCATCGGGGCTGTCGGACAAGCCGCCCGCCGTGGCGATCTTCCACGCCAGGTACAACAGATACGCTGCCCCCACGTAACGCAGCACCGTGTAGGCCCACGGAAACACCTTGAATACTTCGCCCAGCCCCAGGCCCACCGAAATCACCAGCACCATGAAACCGATGCTGATCCCCAGCGCATGCGGCATCGAGCGACGGAACCCGAAGTTCACCCCCGAGGCAAGCAACATGGTGTTATTGGGCCCCGGCGTGATTGAAGACACGAAGGCGAACAGTACGAAGGCTGAGAGCAGGCTGGCAGACATAGACATGAAACGACATCCCTGAGTGTTATATGCCCTGTGACAATAGAGACTTATCGACCACCCCGCCCCGTACAGCCACTGCTCGATTGAGGCATACACTTTTTTACCAAAGCTTTCACAAAGCTTTCACAGGCGACGCCCTATGGTGAACCCAGCTCCTAGTGAACATCCCTTTAGCCCGCGCTCCCCACGCGGGCTTTTCTTTGTCCGGGGTTTGCTAGGCGTACTCTCCAGAAAACGATTACCATGAGGCTTCACTCATGGACGCTGATCGTCGGGACCCATCGATGCGAGACCTGCCGCCAACCGCTACGCTACGGGCTTTCGAAGTTGCCACCCGGCATGCCACCTTCACCTCGGCATCAGAGGAATTGCACGTCACCCAGAGCGCCGTCAGCCATCAATTGAAACACCTCGAGGAGCTCTGGGGCCTACAACTGTTCCAGCGCGGGAAATCGCTGCGATTGACCCCGGCCGGTGCCGCCTTGGCGCCGATCGTGCGTGAGTTTTTCGTGAACCTGGCGGCCACGTTGTCTGACCTGCGGGAACAAAAAGGCAGGGTCCGGCTCAAGGTCAGCACCACGTACTCGTTCGCACTCAAATGGTTGCTCCCCAGGTTGCCCAGCCTGTCGCAGCGCCACCCGGAAATCCTGATCACGCTGGAAACCAGCGACAAGGCGATCAAATTCTCCAACGCCGATTCCGACGTGGCGATCCGCCTGGGCAACGGCAATTACCCCGGCCTGCACTCGGAGTTCATGCTCAGGGAGCAGATTTTTCCCGTGGCCAGCCCCGAGCTGCTCAGCCGTTTTGGCACCCCGCACGAGCCCGCCGAATTGCTGCGTTACCCGCTGCTGACGCGTGATGGCGCGGACCTGGTGCCCAAGTGGGAAGCCTGGTTTGAACACGTCGGCGTCGGTATTAGCGCCCTGAATGAAAGTGTCAGGTTTTCCGACACCAACATGACCATCGAGGCCGCGCTGCTGGGCCAGGGCATTGCCTTGGCCCGTAGCGGCCACGTTGAAGAACAGATCAACGACGGTCGCCTGGTCAGGTTGTTCGAGGTGCCCTTTGCTTCGCCGGTGGCCTACTATTTTGTCTGCCCCAAAGGCGTCGAATCCCAGCCGCACGTCATCAATTTTCGACACTGGTTGTTGGAAGAGTCGACCCGGGCTCAACACCGCTATCGCTGAGGCATGAGCAATAACTCATGGCACGATGAGGGGACTTCGCTTTCAAACGGCCGCTGCTGATGCCTAATATTGCGCATGCCCTTGCCTATCGTCGTCCTTATCCTGTTCGCCGCGCTGCTGCATGCCAGTTGGAACGCGCTGCTGCGTGCCGGCAACGACAGGCTGTGGTCAATGACCGTGATGTGCCTGGCGGTCGCGGTCGCCAGCACCGGCATCGCCCTGTTTCTGCCGGCGCCAGCCGTGGCCAGTTGGCCGTACGCCGTTCTGTCGGGCGTCTTGCACGTGGGTTACAACCTGTTCCTGGTGCGCAGCTATAAAGTCGGCGACCTCGGGCAAACCTACCCGATCGCCCGGGGCTCCTCGCCTATCCTGATCACGCTGTTCGCGTTGGCGTTTGCCGGAGAGACGGTGAGCGCTAGCGCCCTGTTCGGGATTGCCCTGGTCTCGGGCGGCATTATTTCCCTGGCGTTCAAGCAGCGCAGGCTGGCCGTGCCCAGCCTGCCCTACGCGTTGGGCACGGGGTGTTTCATTGCCGCCTACAGCGTCACGGACGGCATCGGCGCGAGACTGTCCGGCGCACCGCAGGCCTACACGGTATGGATGTGCGCCCTCTGGGGCGTGCTGATGCCATTGGTGTACATCGGCCTGCGCGATACACGCAGCCTGTTTGCCCAGCGACCGGGATTTATCACGGCCTTGGCGGGCGGGCTGGTGTCCCTGCTGGCTTACGGCATTGTTATCTATGCCATGGCTGAAGCGCCCATGGGCGCCGTTTCGGCCCTGCGCGAAACCAGCGTGGTGTTTGCAGCATTGATCGGTTACCTCTTCCTCGGCGAGTCGCTGAGCGTTCGAAAAGTGCTGGCGTGCGTGGTCATTGCCTGCGGCACGATGCTTATCGGCTGAACTTCACTCCCTCACAAAGGTACGAGAAATGGATACGCTGTCTTCAGCTCCCCTGATTCTGATCACCGGCGCAAGCCGCGGTGTGGGCGCGGCCACGGCGCGGCTTGCGGCTGCGCAAGGCTACGACGTGGCGATCAGCTACGTGAGCAACGAGGCGGCCGCACAAGGGGTGGTGGCCGATGTAGAAGCCCTGGGCCGCGCGCCCTGGCCATACGCGCCGACAGTGCAGACCCGGAACAGGTCACCCGATTGTTCAGCGCCATCGACAAGGCATTTGCTCGAATCGACGTACTGGTCAACAACGCCGCCGTCCTTGGGCCGCAATCACGCTTCGAAGACCTCGACTTCGACCGCATGCAACGCATCTTCGCAATCAATGCCATCGGCCCGATGTTGTGCGCGCAGCAGGCAATCAAACGCATGTCGTTTCTTCACAACGGCGAGGGCGGCAGCGTAATCAATATATCCTCGGGCGCCGCCCGCCTCGGCAGCCCGAACGAATACGTGGACTACGCCGCGTCAAAGGGCGCCCTGGAGACGTTCACCATCGGCCTGTCCAAGGAAGTCGCGCGTGAAGGCATACGCGTCAATTGCATACGACCCGGACACATCTACACCGACATGCATGCCAGCGGCGGCGAACCCGGCCGCGTGGACCGGGTCAAGGACAGCATCCCGATGGGCCGCGGTGGCCAACCCGAAGAAGTGGCGCGTGCCGTGCTTTGGCTGGCCGGGGCAGAGGCGTCGTATATTACCGGGACCTTTCTGGATGTGACTGGAGGCAAGTGAGAAGAAACGGTCAAGGCAGATTCGTGCGGGAGTTGATGAATCTGCCGAAGAAAAAGGTTCTGGGATTACGCAGCGGCAGGCTACAGGCGCGAGTGAAGCAGCACACTTAGCAACCGCCAGTAAGTGCTGCTTGATGATCTCGTATCTTCTTAGTTAATCCACTCAGGGTGTACATTCATCAGATTTCCAGGCGATTCTTTAACGCCATTGCAACACACGTAACCGTTATATAAATACAACCCTGGGTACTTGATGAAGCTCACTGGGTTTACCGTGAGATACGCTGCATTCGTCCAGCTTCCATACGCATAGAGGTAGCTTAGATGGGTGAACGAGAGATACTCGGCGGTACCCACAGTAACGATATACCAATTGCCCTCTCCATAATTCACCACCAGAAACAGCGACGCTTGTTGAATGTCTTCCGTGGTTTTTACATAGCCTTCAACCATCTTCAAATACGTATTGGGTACCGTCGAAAAGTCTTTCAGGCGTGCCAACTGAGAGGGGGGCACTGCCCCCTCATTGGACATTTCACCCGCTTGCGGCTGGGCATCCGGTTTTCCTGTTCCTTCAGGCGATAGCAATTCGTTCGACATTTTGAAGTCCTTTCAAGAAACATCACTCATCTATGACACATGCGAAAAAAATCGGCGAACGGTTGACCTGCAACCGCTGCACCTCCTCGCACGTGTCCGTCCTTGCCCGTGCCGTGATAAACGCGGCACTCAGCAGAGAAATAGTGAACAAGCCCCTTCCCCTCCGATACTGTCAACATTCACAGTACGTTAGATAATTTGGCGATGAACCAGAGCGCTAACGGTACAAAGAACACCCCGCGAAACCGGGTGAAATTGCAATGGAGGCCCTGGTTTTTTGACTGAAACGCTCGGAGGACGGAATGGACGACTTGATACAAGGGCTCGACGGCCCCAGGACCGCTCAGCAGGAATTGTTCTATGACCTGGAAGACGCAACGGCGGTCATCGGCTGGTCGGTGGTGGAGTTGACCGCGATGGCGGCCGACGGCAGAACGCCGAATGAAGCCACAGCCCTGATGAAAATCTGCGCGTTGTTGACGGCGCAGCAGGAAAAAATCGGAGGATATGCGGATGAGGTGAAAGAGCAGCGTATCGTCCGTTTTGAAGTCAGATAGGCAGACACGGAAGAAACCCGCCGCAGTGACTAACGCCAGAAAATCAAGAGCGAACACCGTACCTGTGGCGAGGGAGCTTGCTCCCGTCGGCGATCGCAGGTGAACAGTACTCAACCGGCCTAATGCGATTTAACTGTGGGAGCGCTTGCTCGCGAGGCGGTGGTTCAGTCAACGATGTATTCACTGACACACTGCCTTCGCGAGCAACCCCGCTCCCACATTTGGCCTGCGTTTCGTCAACGCTATACCTGTCAGAAGCGCGGTTTGACGGTCTTCCAGTCCGGCTTGTAACGTGCATCTGTTTCACATCGTCGCGCTTGGCGAATGCCGCAACTGAGGTACT